>WGED01000304.1 GCA_015492915.1 Cyclobacteriaceae bacterium | reverse complement strand
GTCCAAAGTTATACGAATATGAAAGTAATTCACGCGAATTAACAATATTTTGAATCATTGCAGATTTATCATTAAACCCAAAAGTCTTTTATTGTAGAAAGAGCCAATTGCATGATGGAAATGAAAAAATGCCCTTTTCTTCATGAAAAATGTGTAAATTTATTCTGTTCACTTAGCAATACCCATGACCACCCAACAAACGACAAACTACCATGAAAAGAAGAACATTCGTAAAAAAAACTGCTATTACACTGCCTATGCTTAGTTATTTCCCTGCAAGTCTCAAGGGTGTGATCAGAGAAAAAGCGCCCGGCAAGATCGAAAAAAGAGCCCTTGGCAAAACCGGAGAGAAGTTGTCATTCATCGGATTCGGCGGTATTGTCGTGATGGACGCCACCCCCGACCAGGCCAGGAAAAGGGTGGCTGAAGCCATTGACTACGGCATCAATTACTTTGATGTAGCGCCTACCTACGGTGATGCAGAGATCAAGCTGGGGCCGGCACTTGAGCCTTACCGCAAAAATGTATTCCTGGCTTGCAAGACCACTGAACGCACAAAAGAAGGCTCGCGAAAGGAGCTGGAGCAGTCACTGACGCGCCTCCGCACCGACCACTTCGACCTGTACCAGCTTCATGCCGTCACGACCATGGAAGACGTGGAGACGATCTTCGGGGCCGGCGGCGCCATGGAGACCTTTGTGAAGGCGCGGGAGGAAGGCAAGGTGCGTTTTCTGGGGTTTTCGGCCCACTCCGTGGAAGCTGCCCTGGCGCTTATGGATCGCTTTGAGTTCGATACCATTCTCTTCCCGGTCAGTTTTACCACATGGTATTCAGGCAATTTCGGCCCGCAGGTTTTGGCCAAAGCCCATGAAAAAGGCATGGGCATACTGGCGCTGAAAGCCATGGCCCGGGGGCCTTATCCAGAGGGCGCCAAACGTGTTCCCAAGTGTTGGTATCAGCCGCTCACCGATCCTGAAGATGCAAAACTCGGATTGCGGTTTACGCTCTCTCATCCGGTCACCGCAGCCATACCGCCGGGCAATGAAGACTTGTTCCGGATGGCGCTCGATCTGGCGCTGGATTTCAAGCCGCTGAACGACGGGGATGCCGAAAAGATCAAAAAGATGGCGCTGGAAGGCAAGCCCCTGTTCAAGTACCCGAGGGCTTAGGGCATGATAAAACGGTTATTTTTCATGGAAATTTAAGGAAGGGGGTGCCTCCGCCGTTCCCCATGCCTTGTTGGGACGCGGGCCCATTTCAAAAATAAGTTCTCCGCCGTTCATTAATTCGTCATGAGTAAACCACGCCTTATCGAGCGGCTTGCCGTTGAGTTTTGCCGATTGAATGTATTTATTCTGTGCTGAATTGTTGATCACGTGGACCGTGAATTTTTTACCGTTCGGCAAATGGACCACGGCCTTCTCAAACAATGGTGTGCCGATGACATAGACAGGCATACCCGGCGTCACGGGATAGAAACCCAGCGCCGAAAAGATATAGAAAGCGCTCATCGCCCCGCCGTCTTCATCGCCGCAGACACCCATCAGGTCATTCCTGAACCATGTCTTCATCAGATTGCGGATGCGCTTTTGCGTCTTCCACGGCGCACCCGCATACACATAGAGGTACGGCACATGAAAGCCCTGCTCATTGCCCATCACGAACTGCCCCACCATGCCCGTGCCGTCAGGGATATCCGCCGTCTGCGTCCACCGGCAATAGCCGTACATGGGCTCCTCAAACAATCCGTCAAGCCTTTTGATGAAATCTTCCCTGCCGCCCATCAGTTCCATCAATCCTGCCACATCATGCTGCACGCTGAATGTGTAGGTGTAGGTATTGATCTCGGCAAAATAATCACGGCAGCCGGGGCCGCGGTCTTTTTTGGGGTCAAAGGGCGTCACCCAACTCCCGTCCGCCTTTTTCGGCGACATGAAGCCGTTTGCGGGATTGTACACATTTTTATAATTGAAAGCCTTGGCCATCAATAGTTTAGCATCATCCTGATGCCCGAGTGAAGAGGCCAACCGCGAGAGGCACCAGTCATCATAGGAATGTTCGAGTGTGACGGCCACCGCCTGGCGCTTTTCGAAAGGATGCACCGCCGCGACCGTCTCCTTCTCTCCGGGAGCAAGGGCAGGGAACCACCCGTTTTTCCTGTAAAAATCATCCAGCTCCGTGGCAGGCCCCTCGCGCCACGGCACCATCGTGCCCTTCATGGCATTTTTCATCAACCCTTCATAGGCTTTGCCGATATCAAAACCCCTTACTCCCTTGTGCCACGCGTCGGAGATGATCGCCGCCTGATGATGACCGATCATGCCGCCCATATCGCCGTAAGCTTGGGGAAACGAAGGCATCCAGCCGCTCTGCTCATACATGCGCACATAGGACTGTATGATATCCGCCTCCCTTGCGGGATCAAGGATGACCATGAGCGGGTGCGAAGTGCGATAGGTGTCCCAGCTCCAGTCATCGATATAAAAAGGCCTGTCGTCATGATGCACCTGCCTGTCATACGCGCTGTAGTACCGGCCATCCTCATTGATGTTGACCATGCGCTCTTTGGTGCGGTACACTGCGGTATAAAAAACCACCTTATCATCTTCGGTCCCGCCTCTCACCTCTATCTGCTCAAACGCCTCGTTCCAGATCTCACGGCCGTTTTCCTTTATTTTATCAAAATCCCAGCCTCTGACCTGCTCATCCAGCGTCCGTTTTGCCTGATCTCCATCGATATACGAAATACCGTATTTGAGCATCAATGGCTCACTGCCGTTTCCGGAAAAGGTCACAAAGAGGCCCGTGTCATCGCCTGCTATGGATTTTCGGCCATTTTTCAATGTATTTTTCTCAATGACCCCACTTTCGGTAAACGGTTGGTTAAACTTCAAATAAGCATACTGCCGCAGGCCGTTGAGGGTGGCAGAGGCCATGATGGTGTTATTGTCAATGATCTTCATGTCTGCCTCCCTGTCGCCTTTCAGCACCATGAAAAATGGGCCATTTTTAATGGAAAAACGATAAAATCCGCAGCGCTCCGTGGGCGTGAATTCAGCCAGGATCTCCTCATCCTCCAGCAATACGGAGTAGTAGTACGGCCTGACTGTCTCAAAGTCATGGTCATATTCCGAAGCCAGCGCGTCAGGGTCAGCGGTAGGTTGCCCCATGCCCGGCATGATGGTGACCACGGGCGGAAAACGGTGTGCGGGCTGGTTGAGCGGCAAGCCGAAAATGCGCAAGGCGACGTAGTGATCGGAGATGCCTGGCGACTTTACGGGCGTGAAGCGCACCATGCCGTGCGGCAGGTGAACGGTGTTGAAGGTGGGCTGCAGCAGATGGCTGATGCCACCGATCTGCGGATTGACATAGTCAACAGGCTGCTGCGCACGCAATAGCAGTTGCGGACAAACAGTCAGGAACAAAAAAAGCATTTTTTTCATGACGAGTGATTTTTGGGCACAGGGTAAATTTAGGTAAAATACATGTCTCGGCCACAACAAACTTTAATGCCTTTTTGCCCATTCCGAAAAACAGCCGGAATCGACCTCCACGGCAAGAAAATCAATCTGAAATCTCAAACCACTATTTTGCCATGAGATTTTAACCCAAAATTCTCACCAGGATTTCGCAATGAGAGGTTAAAGTACAACTTGTCCCGCCAGGGCAGGAAGAAAATCAGCACGTTTGATGAGGAGGCATAATGCACTTTTATGGTGACGAGTCAAACGTGAATGAAGTGCCTGATTTTGAAGTAATTTAAGCTCGGAACAGAAAGGTTATTGAGAATATTGGGGCTAACCATTTTTCCATGCATAATATCAAAGACAGGGCGGCAGGGATGCTCACAGCAGCCATCAATATCGCCATGGGAAATCATCCATTTCTCATGAATTGCCTGCACAATGCCATATCAGGGACAGGGTGAAAAGTATATCCCAAAACAATGAAACTGGGGCAAAAAAACCAACTATGCAGGAGCAGAAAGATACCCGCTAATTCAATTTTATATCCAGGCTTATTTATCTCAGAATAATATTTCCGACATGGATGTTACTTCTTTAAAAAGATTTCCGGCACGTGTAGATTGCAATGTTCTCTCTGACCATTGCCATTGATCTGGTATTTTACCTATTAAATATGTTTTCGTCGGTGTGACCAGAGCTGGTAATTGCCCCAGATCAGTGATTCTCAGACAATTCAACATCTCAATCGCAGCTCCACGGCCATCAGGACTGGATGGCGCATTTTGTGTAGGCGGCGGATCCTTGACGATCAACGTGCTAACCTTTCCGTCCAGCAAAGCCGCATACAAAGCCACCACACTCTTATCATCTTTTGCGGCAATTCCTGTTTTTCCCGTGTCAACGCCATTGAGCGTACGACAAAATTTAAGGGAGCGCAAAACATCATAAACCTGCATGGAAGCAATGGTCCTTCCCGTCCAGGCCGAGGCTCTCCGGATATGCCATTGTAATTCGGGTGACCACCCGAACTCACCCACGCCGCGCGTCTCAAAATAGGCGATATTCCATTGCTTGTCCAATCCGTTTATAAAGCTTTCTGATTCATATCGTTTTTCTTGAGGATTCCTCAAAACAATCATTAATGGGCTTTTTTTTGTAGGGTCCTGGTTCCAGTGTATTTCAACTTTAAGACGCCATCCTTCTTCAGATATGAAACTGTACACTTCTGTTCCGAAAGGTGCATAATCATCGGTGCGGTAAATAAGTTTTGGTTTCATGGGGACCGGATGTTCCGGAAACGCCCTGAAAGTTTCATCTTTCAAAAAGCCGATCACTTTTTCTTTGTGCGCCGCTAATGTCCTGGAATCTGTTATATCCGGGAATCCGGCAAGTTTTACAAAAGAATCCTGAATGGTAGTGGTACGATCATCTTCCGGCGGCCCGTCAACATACACCTGCAGCTTTTCTTCGGAAAGCTGATGTTCGGGCAACGCATCCACATCGCCCGCCTCATCAGGAGCTATCTCCTTGTTCATCAAATGTTTAAAGAAAAAAGAAAATATGCCTTTGCGGGAATCAGGGTGATAGGAATGCCCCCCGGGCGTCTCGATCATCGAGATATTATTTTCAACATCATACAACTTGTATAGTTCTTTCAGATCATAATAGACCTCCCTTACCGATTCTATGGTGTTGAGGCCGTCTCTGTCAGCCTGGGCAATCAGCAAGGGCCTTGGTGCAATGAGCGCTCCGATGTCCTGCATATCAAACAGGTAAGTATTTATGGGATACATGCAGTCACAATGTCCGTCAACTGTCCGGGTGAAAATATGGGATTTGAGGGTACTGTTACCGCATACAGGGGCCGCAGCTTTGACACGAGGATCAATGGCTGCAATGAACCAACTCATGGCCCCACCACCTGAAATGCCCGTGACGCCGATTTTTTCGGGATCAACTTCCGGTCGTGCTGCCAAAAGGTCAATCCCCCGGATGCCATTCCACACCTCCACACCCGCCGGCGCATATCCCCGGCTATACCACTGAAACCAGCCTTTTGCATAACACCCGTGATGCACGCCCCGCACTTCACCTCTCTGAATGGTTTCAGTGATAAGGCATACGAATCCTAACTGCGCAAACTTCCTTGCATGTTCCTGATAATGAACTTTCTGTGTAAATGAATGTCCACACTGATAAAGTATAGCCGCTGTCGGTTTTTTGATACGATCAGGAATATAGAGGTTGGCAACCACATATAGTCCGGGCAATGATTCATAGTACAATTTTTCAATCCTGTACCCTTTCATATTCACGGTACCTGTCACCTTTACATTCAAGGGAGGCCTCTCTCCCTGCAATGGAACATCTTCCATACTGAGCATTTCAACCAGTTTACTATAATGATCTGATCTAATATTTTCCCAATCATCTTTCGAACGGATTCCTGCCAAAGATTCATCGGTAATCTTCGCAGACACATCGATTAAATAGCTGCGGATATTGTTTGGCTGATCCGGCAAAGGCTCAGTCTGAAATGGTATTGGTTGTGCATTGCTATGGTAAATAAAAAAGAAGAAGATTAATGATATTATATATCTTTTCATGGGTATGCTTTTTTAGATGGTGATATTGAGACAAACTTAGTTGATTGGATTACCGACTTTATAAATTTATAATAAAATATGCCTTAACCGAACATTTTATACCGAAATTACACTATATATGACTTACCATGTGTAAGTCCCTTGCGAGATAAATAAACATAATGTTTAAAATTTTTTATCTATGAGATTATTCGGATATAACAAAAAGAAACTGATAGGCAAAAGTATAATTGTCGGACTTACTTTCTTAAACGATGACCATAAACGAATAGGCAAATACCAAACTCATGGCGTTATCAAAGAGATCACTGCGGATGGACTTATCAGTATCGTCAGAGAGGATATGGAAACGTTTCAAATTCCCTATGATAAAAATGCAATTCAGAAAGCGGAAAAAGGCGAATACGTTGAAAAAGAAACAGAAAAGACCATCGTTAACCCGGATTATTTATCAGTCTGGGAAATCGTTGTTTCCGACGAGTCAGTTATTGATGAATATAAAAAGCACGGTTTTCCATCACCCTGATTCATCAACGTTTGATAATGATTTTCCTTATCACCCTGTAATTATCGCCCGCACTGATGATAAATAAATGTAAACCATTGGGTATTTCACGAGTATCAACTTCAAATGAATCATTGTCCTTCTCAAATGTCCCCTCAGAAAGAGTAATACCTCTCTGATCTAGAATTCTCCACTCAACGTCTTTTGTTAGTTGATCTGAGAGTGATACGCGGAAATAATTTTGTGCCGGATTCGGATAAATAACGGCGTCTTCAAATCTTCTGACATTCAGTTCGTCATCAAGCCCTGTAATAATAGTCTTATGTAATTCCGGGAGTTTTTTGAATACAGCTTGATAAACCTCCTTGGTGCCTTCGTTTACATCATTCTGAACGAATACTACTACCCCCATTTTTGTATTATCATATATGACATTCTCTTTATTTAGCGCATTCAAATCCCAAGTAACAGTGAAGTTTGCACTCATCCCGTCAACCCATTGCTGAACATATGGATACCCGCCAGGAGGCAACATGTCTTTCACAACATTATTTAAGGAATCTAACCCATATGGTTGATTTATCTCAGGATCATCAATGCTCGTCTCTATTGGTATTACGTTTACAATTATTTCTTCATTAAGAGAATCATTGGCTGTAATAGTCACACTAATGTCCACATCATTTTCATTGCCCGTCGGTATGATAGCAACGTCCACATCAAACAGAGGATCGATCAGCGACCTGTTAATAATCTGGTAATCTTTAATGTAAGAACCTGCATAATCATACTCTTTGGATCCATCCATAAAGGTTTTTGGCGTTTGATTTATATCATAGATAGAACCCCTCGTCTCTATTGGTGATTTATTATTTTTATAAATAGTATCTTCTGTTGGGTAGTTACTATGATATTCGAGTGGAATCACATCCAATGTAAATTTCTTCGCCAGGAGGTTGACTGAGTCAATTTTGAAGTTTCCGTTGAGGTTGTCAAAATGCTCAAGAAGAACACTGTGTTGTCTCTCCCCGATCCACAGATTATCAAATGCGAATCCATCATAGGTAGTTCCGCCAGGGTTTTGTTGATCACTTCCAAACACGATCCTGAATCGTACCGAACTCACTCCTGAAGGTTGCCCGTCACGGATACTGTCCAATGGGAATCTGGCCGTTCTCCATGAAGTATATACCCCCGTCCAGGCATAGCCGCTACTATTATTGCCTATGGTGCCATCTATAACCTGGTCACCCGGACGACTGACAAGACCTTTCTCATTATACCAGTTTACACCGATTTGTTCTGTGGGATCCTTCGCAATATTTTCGTTAAGATCAACCAGAGTGAACCATGTACCGCCATCGTAAGAATATTGCAGCACAGCACCGTCACGCGTACTCTCCGAATTGGCCCAAATATCTATTTTAAGCATTGGTCTTTCTAGACTTCTCAAATCAAAAGCCGGGAGGGTTACATATGAGTTTTCATTGTCATTATGGCGGTTTTGAGCGTTGCTCGTCACCCATGATTTATTTCCTGGTTCCCCTTTAATAATATTTCCTATGGGAGTTATCAACTGCCAGCTCGGATTATTTCCTCGGAATGCTAATGGATTAAAATTCTCAAAATCCTCAAAGTATGGGAATACTGTAATAGATTCAATAATAGAGACAGGGACAGTATCGACAGCATAACAACCTAGATTAGTCTTAATCTTCATGGCTACTAGATATTCCTTGTTCGCCTGTGTGTACTGATGATAAGCTGTACTGTAATCGGCATAAATACCTGATACTGGAGTCCCTTCACCGAAATCCCACCAAATCGAATCAATAGATGTTGTCGGATCGCTGTACCCAGGCGGGAAAGTATTGCTTACCGAAGGAATAGGTGTAACATCAACAAACTCAGATACTTCTCCGAAGGTCAGGTTGTTAACAATAAAGGCAGGATCAGGTTCAGCACCTACAGCAACTTCTCCTGTCTTAAATGCAGAACAATTAAACCTGGTCACTGCCGTGAGCCTAACATAATAATTGTCAGGCTTATTGTTTTCAAATTTAATTATCGGATTTTGCTGATCAGAAACGAATTCAGGTCCAACACCAATTTCCCAATTCCATTTAACGATCTGGTCATTAAAGATATGGGCACTATCGAGGACGGACAAATCAACAAATCTTATTGAATCAACTATACAATTATTCAGAGTAGTAAAGTCAACCTTAGGCACATCATTGACGATAATGAACCTCGGTTCATTCGTTACCGATCCGGTTGTTAAATCGCGCAGAGTATAAGTTACTGTATGAAGGCCTACTCCTGCTACTGGATGGTTAAAATAATATTCACCTCCCTGGAAGAAAACATTGGGCCCCGACCAACTGTCTTCAAAGTTTGGTTTTGTAGTACGCGGCAATGGGTTGTCTAACGGGTTTTCATTCAGACAATATGGCCCTGGATTACCTATTTCAGCTTGTGGTAAAGCATAGACTATTGTAGTCTTTTCAACAAAATTTGTACAGGAATTAAAATCAGTATACTCATATCGAATAGTATGTGTTCCTGTATCAGCAACAGCAGGACTAAAAGTAACCCCGACAATTCCCGGACCTGAAAATGTTCCCCCTGACGGCAAACCAACCAAAGTAACCGTCGGATCATCAACCTGATATGATGGATCAAGACCAGCAAAATCTACCAATGGCAATCTGTTGACTTTTATCAGAGTTAAATCTGACACTGCCGAACAGACACCCGGCGGATCATTTGTTGTTATAGTCAAAATGACATCAGACCCTTGTTCAAGTACATCAGGAATGTATCCTGTGCTTAATTGTGTTGAATCAATAAAAGTTCCTAACCCTCCTGACCATGTCACGGAAGTCGCAGATCCTCCTATTGTTCCTGTAAGGAAAACTGTATCACCAATACAAATCGGACCATATATGCCGGCGTCCACTGTAGGCGCTTGTTCTATCGTGATATTTACCTGGTCACTCACCGCCGCACACGGACCTATCCCGTTCGTCGTCACCGTCAGCATTACCGTACTGCCCGTCTCACTCGCATCCGGTATATACGTCACATTCAACGTCGTATTGTTCGGACTGAAACTGCCCAATCCCCCACTCCACGTTACACTCGTCGTACTCCCGCCGCTCGTCGCATCCCCGATCAGCACACTCTCGCCCTCACAGATTACCTTGTCTACGCCGGCAAATACCTCCGGCGCCTTCTGGATC
>WGED01000303.1 GCA_015492915.1 Cyclobacteriaceae bacterium | reverse complement strand
GTCAAACTGATTACACTGTCTAAGTCGCCAAGACCGAAATGAGCGATGTGCTCACTGGTTGAATACATGCCTCTAACGCTTGTGATTTCAAAGAACTGACTGCCATACTTCGTTTCGATCCATATTTTTGTTCCCAGAACGCATGCATTGCCTTTGTTGGCTATCGGTTTAACCCTCAGATAATGATTTTTGCTGATTTTATCCGAGTTATTCCTGAAAACAGAAGCAACATCATTGATATTATTGATCACAATATCAAGATCGCCATCAAGATCTAAGTCCGCATAAGCAGCTCCGTTAGAAAAAGTCTTTTGATCGAAGCCCCATGCACTGGCCATATTCGTAAAGGTGAGATCCCTGTTATTTTTAAATGCGTAGTTTTTTATTTTAACGGACGGTGTAACCTCAAGCGCTTTATTCATGTCCAGGACATCCCATAGGCTGACATCCACATTTGCAGGGTTCTCCTGGATATATTTATAAACTGAGGATGAAACCATATTTGTAAACTCGTGATTGGCGTCATAGTCTCTTATATCCCTCATCAATCCGTTAGCAACAAAGATATCTTTCCATCCGTCATTGTCCATATCTAAAAATAGAGTGGTCCAACTCCAATCTGTTGAGCCGACACCGCTTAATTGTGCAATCTCGCTGAAGATTCCATTTCCCCTGTTAAGGTATAAAGTATTGGTAAAGTACTGATGGTGTCCGCCGTTTTTTACTACTTCCAGGAAAGATTTGTGGTTTAATCCGGCCATATTTCGATGCCGGCGATAGTGATCTTCGGCCACCATATCCAGTACCATTACATCAAGCAGTCCGTCGTTATTTAAGTCTCCCGCATCTATTCCCATACTGCTAAATGCCAGGTGAAATACATTTTCAAAGGTTTTATCAGTAAAGGTTCCGTCACCATTGTTCATGTATAGGAAATCCCTCACTTCATAATCATTTGCCACCCACAGATCTGTCCAGCCGTCCCCATTGAAATCCCCAGCCAGAACGCTGTTGGGATAGCCCGGCCTTAATAAGCCTGCTTTTTCAGTCACATCCGTGAAATGATCCCCTTTATTTTCATAAAGTCTGGAGGAATACTCTATCAACAAAACATCTTTCTGAAAATACGGGGAATAACTACCCGGGTTAGGCGGTTGATTGCATAAGAACAAGTCAATGTCACCATCTTTATCATAATCGAGAAAAGCGGCATGGCGTGTCCTCTGATCATCATCGATACCATAGCTTTGAGCACTTTCGGTAAAAGTGTTATCACCGTTATTGATATACAGCTTATTCTTCCTTAATTCGGGTTTGTCATCGTATAGTTCGCGCGTTACATAGATGTCCAGATAACCATCCCTGTTTACATCCCCAAACAATACTCCTGATGACCACCCTCCATTGTCTTTGATGCCGGCGCTTTCCGTGATATCTTCAAAGACCATTGATCCTTTGTTGAGGTAAAGACGATCTCCGACCAAATTACCGGCAAAATATATATCGGGCAATCCATCATTATTGATATCACCGACGCCCACACCACCACCCCCATAATAGTTGGAATAGAGAAGAATACTGTGTTCTTTTTCGTCTGTTAAAATATTGTTGAAATATATTTTTGTCTGGCCGGGATCAAGTAAGGTGAAAAGTTTCGCCTTTTGGGCATTAATTGAATGACCAACCAATAAATATATTAATACAATTGCCTGAGACAGTAAAATGCGTCTTTTTACACAAACCATCATTAAGCCTTTCTCACAACCTTTTTTTACGTATATACACGCACTCCATATGCTTCATTTCCGCCCCAGGGTTATTATTTGGGGTATGTAACGCTTGACGGAAACAATGAAAAAAGGCCTCCTGATTTTTTCCCGGGTATACGGGAAAAGCAATCAAGAAGCCTTTGTCAATAAGGTAATCATATTAATGCCACTTAGTTCTTATCCCACCATACTTTTGATTGATAGGCGTCACCATTGGTAAGTGTTGAGACAGCCGAGTTATAATTATCCGAGTTCAAAACTGATTCCTGAACCGGATATATAAGACGTCTGGGGATTGCACCTTCACCAGATGGGCCGGGAACGAGGGTCGGATAACCCGTTCTCCTCCATTCGGCCCAGGCTTCAATATTTCTTACAAAAAGCATAATCCACTTTTGTGTCATGATTTTCTCCAGCTTCTCTTCCTTTGACAAGCCTGCAAGGGAAAATTCTGCTGTGATATAGTCGACGGGAATTTCTTCTTCGGCGATATTATAAGGTTCCATTGCCATAGCCGCTTTAATTCCTTCCTGGTACCATTGTTCGGCATCTGCATCTGACATACTGCCCCAGCCTTCAAGAGCTGCTTCTGCCTTAAAAAAACAAACTTCTGCATAGCTGAATGCATGCAAAGGAATTTCCATATCCTGATTAAAATAAGTTTTCGAGGAAATTTGTGAAAAATGGTCCCTTATCACACTCGAATAATAGTCATCGGTTTCGGCTACCTTAATGCCTTTATACTCAGGATTTCCTTCTTCTACGGATGTTTTCGTATAATCCCCTATAAAAGGCATCCTCGGGTCATTTTTGGCGAGTAGCACGTCTACCAGTTTTTCAGCAAGATAAAAATAATCAGGACTGCCCTGTTCGCTTTGTCGCAAGGTTGGATGCCGGCTTACGGCTTCTTCATTGTAAGTGGGCAAATCAGCATTTTCATCATTGCTACTGATCAAAGGGCTTGACAGGGCACTTTCCACTGTCGATCTGGCCAGTGTGTTATCAACATATTTCATGCGCATTCCAAGCCTCAATTTCAGGGAGTTCCCGAATTTCTCCCACATGGTCACATCACCATCATAAAAAAGGTCGGCCGCTCCATAAGACTCGTCGCCGTCATTTAACTGGGCAATGGCCCGGTCCAGATCGGTGATCAGTGACTGGTAAATACTTTCCTGGGAATCAAACTTTGGTTGCCTGATAAGTTCGTCAAGAGGTAATGTTGATTCACTATATGGCACCGGGCCGTACATGTCGGTAAGGTTCTGCCAGGCATAAATCTCCATGATTTTTGCAATGGCCAGCTTTGTCCGGCCCTTTGGATCATTTTCAAGGCCTGCCAAAATATCATTTCTGATCAGCCCAAAGTTTTTTAATCTGTCATAATAACTATCCCAAATC
>WGED01000302.1 GCA_015492915.1 Cyclobacteriaceae bacterium | reverse complement strand
AAATTATACTCATTCCCCCGCTTATTGAATATATCTTCGTAGTTGTCGAACATAATCGGTTTGTTGGTTGTGGTTTTTTATATGATCTGGTAAAATCATATTTTATTCCGAACTTTTTCGTTTTGTTTTTACTTATGAAATTGTATAAAATTAAAGAAAAATCATGAAAGCACTTTTCACTATCCTGTTGTTGCTTCATTTCTATGCGGGGCCTGCCGGTGAGGCAAAAGATGACAATGTGCGGTATGTCCTGATCGAAGCCCCTTGCAAATCAGGCTTCCCTGCCCTGCCGGGCCATGAGAAAAAGGTGATTCTGACCAATATTTTCAAAGTAGCATTTGACGACCCCTTCAGCCTGGTGAATGCCGAACCGGAACTCATCTCCGATTTCGAAGCGGCACTTGAAAAGACCTGGCCCGACAGCAGAAATCAAATCGAGGACATTATGGTGTACATGCTCAAAACAGAGAAAGAAGCCAAAGAGCTGTACAAACGCAAAAAGAACCTCTTCAAAATGCTGGATACCGGTATCATTGACATGAAGATCAAAGAGCGCTGACCCCCCGTCAAAACTGCATTTAACCCAAAATTCTCAATAACCTTTCTATTCCGAGTTTAAATTACTTCAAAATCAGGCACTTCGTTCACGTTTGATTCGTCACCATAAAAGTGCATTATGCCTCCTCATCAAACGTGCTGATTTTCTTCCCGCCCCGGCGGGACAAGTTGTACTTTAACCTCTTTTAACGAAATCCTGGTGAGAATTTTGGGTTAAAAAAAGCTGTGAGAAAATAGCCTTTTTTTCATGGTGCTCAATATCCCAGCAGCCTGATCATCGACTCGCTGGTTTGTTCTTCGGAAAATACCGTGGTGACCAACTCTCCGTTTTCTTTTCTGTCAATGATAATGTGTTTCGGCTGAGGAATGAGGCAGTGCTGCAATCCACCGTAACCGCCGATTGACTCCTGGTAGGCTCCTGTATGGAAAAAGCCGATATACAACGGTTCACCGTTATCGATCATCGGCAAAAACACCTCGGATGAGTGCGCTTCGGAATTGTAATAGTCGAGGCTGTCGCAGGTAAGGCCGCCGAGATTCACTTTATGATACAGCTTGTCCCAGTTGTTGATGGCCAGCATGATGTATTTTTGATTCAAGCCGTAAGAATCGGGCAGATGGGTGATGAACGATCCGTCGATCATGTACCAAAGTTCCTTGTCGTTCTGCAGCTTGGTGTCCAGAATCGAATAAATGGTGGCGCCGCTCTCCCCTACTGTGTACGTACCGAATTCTGTCATGATCTTTGGCACGGGCACATGGTTTTTGTCGCATATCCATTTGATATTCTGCACAATCTGATCAACCATGTACTCATAATCAAACTCAAATTGCATGGATGTCTTGATGGGAAACCCTCCGCCTATATCAATAGTGTCCAGGTCATCGCAGATTTTCTTCAGCTCACAATATTTGAAAATAAACCGGCTCAATTCGCTCCAGTAATAAGCTGTGTCGCTAATGCCCCAGTGAATGAAAAAATGAAGCATTTTGAGCTTAACATTCTCCCGTCCCTTGATTTTCTCTTCATAAAGGCGGTTCACGTCATTGTATCGCACCCCAAGCCTCGATGTGTAAAACTCAAAATTAGGCTCCTCGTCAGCAGCTACCCTTATACCAACCTCAAACGGTTTGGCTATATTTTCCAGGTAGTAGTCGATCTCCTTCAGATTGTCGAGCACGGGGATGCAGTTTTCAAATCCTTCATTGATGATTTCCGCAATGTATTGCTTGTACAGCGGTCGCTTAAAGCCGTTGCACACAATAATAATGTCTTTGTCTATTAACTCCTTTTCATGAAGTTTTCGTACAATTTCCAGGTCGTAGGCCGATGACGTTTCGAGGTGCGATCCGTTGCGGAGCGTCTCTTCGATGACAAAGCTGAAGTGTGAAGACTTGGTGCAATAGCAATACAGGTATTCCTCCTTGTAACGGTGCTTTTTCATGGCATTCCTGAACATCTCCGTCGCCTTTGTGATGTTTTGCCCGATCTTGGGCAAATAGCTGATTTTCAGGGGTGTGCCATGCTCCTTGATCACATCCATCAACGGGATGTCATGAAAATACAACTCGTTATTTTTGACCCTGAACTCTTCGTTGGGAAATTCGAAGGTTTGTGAAATCAGATCCTCATACCGCTTCATCGAGGTATTTTTAATTTAAGCGGTGCAATATTGGCATTATTTTGCAATCTTTGCAACCCTTAAAAAACAATTACTTTTTTGTTTTTGAAACACATGAAAGCATGAACTTAGGCCATATTATTCAGGAGGAAATCAGGGAGGCTTTTCAGCATTTGTTCGGACATACTTTGTCTGAAAAAGAACTGAACCTTTTGCCGACACGCAAAGAATTTGAGGGTGATTACACTTTCGTAACATTTCCGGTAGCGCGGTATTCCAAAAAACATCCGGAAGAGACCGCCCGCCTGGTGGGTGAAGCCCTGAAAAATACCTCAAAAGTCATAGGAGACTTCAATGCGGTGAAAGGCTTCCTCAACCTGTCGGTCAGCCTTGACACCTGGCTGGAACGCTTCAGCAAGACGTACAATAACGAAAACTTCGGCAGATTACCCTTGAACGGCAAGCTGGTGGTTGTGGAGTTTTCTTCACCCAACACCAACAAACCCCTGCATCTTGGCCACCTGCGCAATAACTTCCTCGGCTATTCGGTGTCGATGATCCTCGAAGCTGCCGGATATAAAGTCGAGAAAGTCAATCTCGTAAATGACCGGGGCATTCATATCTGTAAGTCAATGCTCGCCTATCTGAAATTCGGTCATGGCGAGACGCCCGAAAGCGCCGGCATCAAGGGTGACCACCTCATCGGAAAGTATTATGTGAAATTTGATCAGGAATACAAAAAGCAGGTAACCGAACTGGTAGAAACCGGCATGCCTGAGGAGGAAGCTGCAAAAGAAGCGCCTCTGATAAAGGCAGCCCAGGAAATGCTGCGTGACTGGGAATCGGGCAAGGAAGAGGTGGTAGCGCTATGGAAAAAGATGAATAATTGGGTGTACGAAGGCTTCGACATTACTTACAGGCGTATGGGTGTCAGTTTCGATAAGATCTATCACGAATCCGAAACTTATCTGCTCGGTAAGAAAATCGTGGAAGAGGGTCTGAAGAAGGGATTGTTTTATAAAAAAGACGACGGCTCGGTTTGGGCCGATCTTTCCGATGAAGGCCTGGACGAAAAGTTGCTCTTACGCGCCGACGGCACCTCGGTATATATGACTCAGGACCTCGGCACCGCAGACCTGAAGTACGAAGATTACCATTACGACAAGTCGGTGTATGTGGTGGGCAATGAACAGGATTATCATTTCAACGTGCTGTTCAAATTATTGAAAAAGCTGGGGAGGCCCTATGCCGACGGACTATACCACCTCTCCTACGGCATGGTCGATCTGCCGAGCGGCAAGATGAAATCGCGTGAAGGAACGGTCGTGGATGCCGATGACCTGATGGACGAAATGGCAGCCACAGCTAAAAAACATACCCTCGAACTCGGTAAGATCGACGGATTCACCGAAGAGCAGGCCAACGAACTCTATGAAGTGCTGGGGCTGGGCGCCCTCAAATATTTCTTGCTCAAGGTGGACCCCAAAAAGCGAATGCTGTTCAATCCCGAAGAATCGATCCAGTTTCATGGCAATACGGGGCCGTTCATCCAATACACGCACGCGCGTATTGCGGCGATCAGGAGAAAGGCGGAGCAGGATGGCGTGACTTACGATGATTTTGACGTAAAAAAAATAACGGAATGTCATGAGACTGTCCGCCCCATAATTTTCATGATGGAAAATTACGAACAATTGCTCCATGAAGCAGCGGAGAATTACACACCGGCCGTTATCGCCCAGTTTGCCTACGACCTCGCAAAAGAATACAACAGATTTTACACGGAGGAGCCCATTCTCAAAGAAGAGGATGAGAATTACAAAAAATTCAAGGTGGCGCTGTCGGTGCAGGTGGGCAGGGCTATCAGGGAATCGATGAGCCTGCTCGGCATCAAGGTGCCTGACAGGATGTAAAGAAGAAAGCTAAATGGGTAACATAAAAGCATGGATACAGGCTTTCAGGCTGCGCACTTTGCCACTGGCATTGGCCAGCATCGGGATGGGCAGCTTCCTTGCTGCTTTTGAAGGCAAGTTACGCTGGTCTGTGTTTTTACTTGCATCAGCCACCACCGTATCATTGCAGATTCTCTCAAACCTTGCCAACGACTACGGCGACACACAGCACGGCGCAGACCATGCAGATCGTTCAGGCCCGGCAAGAGCGGTGCAGTCGGGGATCATCACCCCTGTCGCTATGAAAAAAGCAATATATTTCTTTGCGTTGCTCTCGTTAGTCTGTGGCCTCTGGCTGCTCTACCTGGCATTTCCATCGTTCCAGCCAGCCTTTTTCATGCTTCTCATCCTCGGTTTAATGGCCATTGTCGCTGCCGTCAAATATACAATGGGTAAAAATCCATACGGCTATGCAGGGCTGGGAGATGTTTTCGTGCTGATATTCTTTGGATTTGCCGGCGTTTCGGGTACTTATTTCTGTCACACAGGCACCTTCAATGTCTCCACCATATTGCCCGCGCTGAGCACCGGATTACTGGCCGTCGCCGTACTTAACATCAACAACATCAGAGACATTGATTCTGACAAAAAAGCGGGGAAAAAATCGATCCCCGTTCGTGTCGGCAGGAAGAAGGCAGTCCTTTATCACTGGATTCTCATCATTATGGCAATTCTCTCAGCGAGCATTTACGTTGCTACTCATTATTCTACCATCACACAATGGTTATTCCTGCTATCAGTGCCCTTGCTGATCATCAACGCCGTAAAAGTGCAAGAAACCCATGACGCTGTCGGATTGGACCCTCTGCTCAGGCAAATGGCGCTGAGCACCCTCGTTTTCATTTTATTATTCGGCGTCGGAAATATGATCTGAAGGCCAAAATCCAGTGTAACTATCCTCCAAACAGGTGATTCTTCGTATAATTAAGTGATAAATAGTTCCTTTTTCTGACATAATCATAAGATCAAAGAAGAGGGAAGAGAGCTCGTGCTCAATTGAATTAATATCGAAAATTCATTATCTTGTGGCCAAACTTAAACCGCTTTGAGCAGCAAAAAAAATATACGCATACCGTGTACGCTCTGTGCAGGCAAAGAAGATTCCCTCTTCTCAGATCTGCAGCGAGAAGACCTTGAAATTTTATCACGACACAAAACTTGTATCAGGTATAAAAAAGGTCAGACGCTCTTCTATGAGGGCACCCGACCAATGGGTCTGTTTTGCATTAACTCAGGCAAGGTAAAGGTGTACAAGATGAGTTCTGACGGCAAGGAACAGATCATCAAATTGTCCAAACCCGGCGATTTTCTGGGATATCGTGCACTGATCAGCGAGGAATTTTACAACTCATCCGCTACCGTGATCGAAGAGGGCGCCATGTGCTATATCCCTAAATCCGATTTTCTGGAAATCCTCCAAAAAAACCCGACATTTTTCAGAAAAATGGCAAAAAGGGTAGCACACGAACTCGGCGTCATGGAGCAAAACCTGGTCACCATAGCCCAAAAATCAGTGCGGGAAAGGCTTGCAGCTACTTTATTGATGCTCAAGGAAACCTATGGGATGGAAGGCGATGAAAGTGATGTTATCGATATCGCTCTTTCGAGAGAAGACCTGGCCAATATCATTGGCACAGCTACAGAGACCGTGATCAGATTATTGTCCAATTTCAAAACTCAAAATCTTATCTCTCTGCAGGGAAAAAAAATCAGGGTTCTTGACCCCCAGGGACTCATCAGAGAAGCTGATTTTTATGGCCGGTAATGTTTAAAATGCCGTTTTCTCATGAGATGAATCTCATGAGCTTAAAATGATTAATATCATATTTTGCGATGATAGCCATCATTTCCGGTTGGTTTTTTATTTCGCACTTTTGTGGTATGCCTGCAATGGCGTCCTGATTGATTTTGACTATCATCCATATGTTTGAAATCTCATTGTAGAATGAAAAAGATCCTCGTACCGACAGATTTTTCTGACCAGGCGGGCTATGCTATGGATGTGGGCTGTCAACTGGCTGCCAAAGCTCAAAGCGACCTGATCGTCATGCATATTCTCGATAATACCGGATTATTTGATTTCTATGCAGGCAATTCGGCATACCCCCTTATGGGCAACCCGGTCGGAATCGATCTCGATCAGCAGTTTCTTGAAATGCTCTACAGCAATGCCGATGAGAAAATGAAAACGTTTGTTTCGAAATATGCAAAAAAAGGAGTGAAAATCACAAGTAATATCAAAGTGGGAAGTGCTTTCTTTTATATGACCGAGGCAATCGAGGAGGAAGAAATTGATCTTGTTGTCATGGGTTCGAAGGGGGCCAGCGGAATTGAAGAGGTTCTGATTGGTTCAAATACCGAAAAAATGGTGCGACATGCCAAATGTCCCGTTTTTACAGTCAAATCAAAGACAGACATTGATACTCTTAAAGATATTGCCTTTGCTACCAGCTACAGGGAAGAAGAACTGGACGTGGTACAAGAACTGAAAAAATTACAGCAATTACTTGGCGCACGACTACATCTGGTTCGCATCAATACACCGGATCACTTTGAAACTGACAGAAAAACCAAATCACGGGCACAGGAATTTGTCAAAAACGCCGACATCACTGACTATACGATCAATATCTATAATGACAAAGTAGAAGAGGACGGCATCATTTTTTTCGCCCAGGATATCAATGCCGATATGATTGCCATGGCAACACATGGGCGAACGGGCATTTTGCACTTACTGAGCGGCAGCATCGCCGAAGAGGTGGTCAATCATGCCAGACGACCGGTTTGGACGTACCGGCTAAAATAATAAGCGGATTATGTCAAAATTTTTAGTTGCACTACATAGCACCGCTCCCTCGCACAGCAACCTGTTTGAGTTGTTCAATGAATTGCTGCACGATCTCAGCAACCATCTTTTTGTCGGTATGCTGGTGAAAAATGAACAAAAGAGGAAACCAGTAGGTTCTCTGGCGGCAGATGCCAACATGGACGATGACATCCCTGCAATAGGATTTGAAGATGATGAAGACTTTATGATTACCGAAGCCATCAGTCACTTCGAGATAAGAGCCAAAGATTATAATGTGCCTTACGAAATCCATAATAACTTTGAGCTTTCGCCAAACGATATTGCCGAGCAGAGCACTTATGCCGATCTGCTTATCCTGAGCTATGAGTTGTTTTTTGACTTCAACACCGGCAAATCCGATCTGTCCGGCATTTACCATATATGCAAAAGCAGCAAATGCCCGGTGTTGATATTGCCAGAGCATACCACGAGGATCGATAATATCATCTTTACCTACGACAATAAGGAATCTTCTGTCTTTGCAATCAAGGCATTCAGCAGCCTCTTTGCTTCTACCACACGCGATAAAATTGTATCGATCTTAACGGTAACTCCAAACCTGGAGGAGGAAATTAAGAATGAGAAATTGCTCCTGAATCTCGTAAAACAACATTACCACAACGTAGGCATACAGTTGCTGGAAGGAAATAATATTTCGAAAGAAATTGGTAATTTTGCCATGGGGGTAAGGAATCCCTTGGTAGTCATGGGATCTTACGGCCGGAGCCATATTTCGAATTTGATTACTCCGAGCGTAGCGCAAAATCTGCTCAAAGAAGCCAACCTGCCGATATTTATCTCGCACAGATAAAAACGTACTAAATGTCAAAGAAGAAAAAAAAGCAGTTTAAGAACAGAACAGGTGTCGTTTATTCGACCAATCCCGATTATGAATACACCGAAAGTTTTTTTGATGTTTCTGAAACACTGCCTCCCCAACAACAAAACCTGATTGTAAAAACCGACCGTAAAGGACGGGGCGGTAAGGTTGTAACGCTTATAGAGGGATTTGTGGGTACCGATGATGACCTGAAAACACTCGGTAAAACACTAAAATCCAGATGTGGCGTAGGAGGCAGTCAGAAAGATGGCGTCATCATCATCCAGGGAGATTTCAAAGAAAAAATTCATCAAATCCTCATAGAAGGGGGTTACAAAGCAAAGAAGTCGGGTTAGTTGCTCGGACAAACCATCTCCATCACTGTCTTAGCTTGTCGATAACCGAGTGAGTCGGCATGCTGTAAGTATCCACAGGCCGATGACATATCCTCACCCTCCATGGCGATTATACCCAGAAAATACCAGGCGGGTGCAAAAAACTGGTGCCTTTGAAGGGCTTTTTCAAAATACTCCTTTGCTTTTTCTGGATTATCCTGTAAATAATAGGCCCTGCCCAGGTTGAAGTATATGAGATAGTTATCATCATTGAGGCTTCGGGCTTTCTCATAGTTGCCTATGGCTTTATCATAATTCTCAATCGCCAGGTGTGCATTGCCGCGGTTTATATATATATCAGGTTCCCCTGGCGACAGCTTCAGTGCGCGGTCATAATTTTCGAGTGCTGCAGTATAATTTTTGTTCCGGTAGTACGCGTTGCCTTTGTTGTAGTATGAACGGTAATCGCCGCTGTCGAGCGCGATAGCACGGTCAAAATCCTTTATGGCCTTGTTGTATCTTCCGAGTTCAAGCCTTGCTATCCCCCTTAGATTATATACGTCAGGTCCTGCATCGCCATTTTTAATGATCCGATTTAAAAAGGGAAGTGCATTTTCATAATCCCCCTTGTTCATCTGTTCTCTCGCTTTTTCCATCAAGGCCTTATCATCCCCGCCACACCCATACAGCAGGAAGACCATTGAAAAAATCACCAAAAATTCATACCTCATCATTTTCCCTTAGCATTGGAAATACCATGAAAAATAAGCGATTTTTCATGAAAATAAACCGACCTAATCCCCGCAGACATATCATCGAACATGTATTATTTTGCGCGCCACGGTCTTATCTTCAAATTCCAGGCGGCAAATGTAAGTACCCGTCGCTACTTCTACACCTGCCTCGTTGGTGCCGTCCCAGGTAATCACATTATTACCACTGTATTGTTCCGCCCAGAGAATAGTTTTAATCAACTGCCCCCTGACGCTGAATATCCTTGCCCTCGCCATGCCATTGCGGGGCAAAGTGAAAGGTATTTTTACGCTTTCGCGAAACGGGTTAGGATAAGCATCCCCCATTGCCAGAGGCGTCTCCTCCCCCATCACCTCTAAAGGCCAGACATTATCGAGTCTTGCTTCATACATTCCGTTTCCATGAGTTGCCGCGATCACCGTGCCGTCACCGGAAAAATAGCGTATCATGGTCACCAAAACATTGCCTACCGTGTTGCTCCCCTCCCTTTCCCATATCGTAGTATTGCCGTTAAGTGTTTCTGTCGAATAGATCCCTGTGCTTGTGGCAACCATGTATGTGGTAGTACCGTCATTCTTTGAAATAATTTCCACCCACCTTACCGACGGCCCGCTGCCGGATCCGTCGGGAAATTCCTCGAGGTTGCCGCTGATATTCTGAAAATGCTGTCCTCCGTCGGAGGAATAGAACAGGCTCAGCACATTGTAATTTGAGAAAGCCACTATCAGATTTTTGCTGTCTTTTTTATCGGCAGCTATGCACGAAACATAAGCGCCATCCGGGAATATCGACGAGGTAATTTCGTCAACCGAATACTCCGCCG
The DNA here is from genome assembly GCA_015492915.1 of Cyclobacteriaceae bacterium. GTDB lineage: Bacteria > Bacteroidota > Bacteroidia > Cytophagales > Cyclobacteriaceae > JAAUQL01. Next base: position 2,369 of record WGED01000302.1, on the reverse strand, counting down.
AATTGGCCTGATTAATCCGAAAAACACGGCCTTTGCCGGTTCCGTAAAAAACATATCCTGCAGGATTGTAGCTTGCTGATATGGCGGTGATGGTTTCCGAAGCCAATTCCGTGCCTTGCATACGCTGCCAGTTGATCTCGCCTGGATAATTTGTATAAAGAGGGATTTGGGATACATTGAGGTTCCTCCATACCACATCCCCTCCTGCGAAATACATGATATTCTGGTTTTCAGGAGCCAGCACCCACGGATTCACAAACAACAGCTTTTCTTTTTCCCCGCTACCCGACGGATCAACACGGGCAAAAGTTTTGTTCTTAAAATTTTTATCAAGGGTAAATCTGTAAATCCGTCCATATTGAAATGATCCGTAATAATAAGAGGAATTCTGCGTGATCATGCTGTATCCACCGTCACCGGACAGCAGCGTATGCCAGGGTGATACATTGATCGGATTTTTGGCTATCAACGTGCCGTTATCCTGTAACCCTCCGATGATATCACCTTTCGAGCCAAACTCATCAAGGCCGAGTGTATAAAACTGGGCCGTAACAAATCCGTTATTTAATGAACGCCACACAATCCCTTCTGCAAGGTTATCTTCTGTCACAAACACCCCCCCATCATTTGATGACAACATTTTCGTGGGATCTGAAGGATAAAATGCCAGAGCATGCTGATCGACAAAGTGATTGGGGAATATGCTTATATTATTGGCCGTATCATATCCTCCTATCCATGTCGTGAAATTTTTCGTCGTAAATTTATCTGCGGACCTGTACAGATTGGTACCGCCTAAAAACAAGACATCAGGCTCTGCAGGGTGAAATGTCAATACCATATTATAAGACCCCTGACTGTTGTAATCACCCACTTCTCCACCAAAAGACGGGAGATTATCACTCAGGTCCCACCATTGCCCCCCGGAACCTGCTCCGCTTCCAAAGAGATAGCGATATCTGAAAAGCCTCTCTGTTGCAGCGTTGACACTGAAGTAAACTTCCCGCGCATCTGTGGGTGAGGTTGCTATGACTGTCCTGGCATAATTCACCGGCCACATAGCCGGAGTGATCTGTGACCAATTGATGCCGTCTGTCGATCTGTAAACACCCTCATCCGGGCTCGACCCCCTTCTCGAACGCTCGCTGAATACCGCATAATAAGTGCCGTCGATTGCCTGAACGATATCCACAAAATCAGAGATATTCGCTCCGTTCAAATCGGTATTGGGTGTGCTGGACAGCTTTCGCCCAAGTACCAATGTCCAGGTCTGCCCGCCGTTTATTGACCTGAATAGGGCCCCTACCGTCGCAAGGAACACTTCATCCTGCGCTGTGTTGAACCTGTTGGGCAATACTTTCCAGATGTATTGAAACTGGCTGTTATAATTGCTGGGAATACCTTCAGCCGTAGAAGCTAGCTGAGTCCATGTTTTTCCTCCGTCAGCGGATTTAAAGACACCGTCTCCCCGGTAGGGCGCCGCCTTCTTGCTCGCCGAATTGGATGTAAACTCTCCCGTACCGTAGTACCATATATGCGTCTTACCGGGCCTTGTATCCTGGGCTATGCACGACACGCTGTGAATATTGGCCGGAACGGTCGTTTTCTCCCAGTTGTTTCCACCATCTTCAGTCCGCCACATGCCTCCGCTTACCCCTCCCGCAAGGATCACCTTCTCATTCGAGACATCGATGGCAAGCGCCCTCGTCCTGCCGCCTTTGTTGTATGGGCCTATAGACTGCCACGTGGCAGCTTCCGTCTGTCCTTTCCGAAGATCTTTGGCGGGACGCCTTTTTACCGGCAGCTTTGATGAAAAGACATATTCACGTCGCTTGATGTTTTCAGGGATAAGCCCCGTACGTGGATCGACGAGCATGGCTGTCTCGTATGCCAGCCTTGCCTGCGGGTCTTCTTTGCTGCCAATGGCTGCCTTTTCCTGCTCAATAATTGGCATTTTTCCATGAAAATCGGGCACGGGTGGAGGCGGCACAAAAGCAGATTCGCTCACTTCCCTTCCGCAAGAAAACACCAGGAAAAGCGGCAATAAATAAATTAAACCGATGAGATGTCTGATCACTTTGATGATTTAATGGCTAACGACCGGCTCCCTTTACGAAATAATGATATTGAACTTATTGACCTTACCCTTTTTGAGTTTGTCGGTTTCCTCCCCTTCTCCATAATTGTTTAAGTCACCCTTTACAGCCTGAATGAAGTAGCGCTTTTCTTTGAGATTTTTAAAAGTCACTCTGCCTTTTTGATCGGTAAAGGCCGGTCCGGCGACCGCATTTTCTTCTTTTTCATAGTCTTCGCGGGTTTCATATATAGTCACCTTTGCATTCTTTACAGGATTGCCGAGACTGTTTAAT
>WGED01000301.1 GCA_015492915.1 Cyclobacteriaceae bacterium | reverse complement strand
ATATGAAACCTGGCTCCCGAAAGTCAGAATCCTGATCGTGGAGATACACGATTATCTCAATAAAAATGCTTCGAAAAATTTATTTGCCGCAATATCGAAATACAATTTTACATGCAAGGTAATGAACGGAATGTTCTTTTTTGAACGCTACTGACTATGTGTGGATTTTCAGGGTATATTGATTTTGACCGCCCGAGGTTTGCGAAATTCTTCTGGTCCGACGAATTGATCCTCAAGCACCGGGGGCCCGATTTTTATGGAAAATTCATGACCGGGAGCAACCGGGTCGGCCTTATGCATTTCCGGCTGAGCATTCTTGACCCTTCTCCCCGCTCAAACCAACCTTTCCATTCCGGAAACAAGCGCTATGTGATGGCGTACAATGGTGAAGTCTATAATTTCAGGGAGCTGGCCAAAGAGCTGAAAATAAAACAGAAAACAGGCTCGGATACAGAAGTGATCATTGAAGCGTTCGGCTTATTGGGTCCTGATTTTGTTAAAAAGCTGAACGGCATGTTCTGCATGGCTATTTACGATAGGGAGAAAAATGAAATGTTTCTGTTCAGAGATCGTCTCGGCGTCAAACCTCTGTATTTTTTTTACGACCGGGACGGACTGCTTTTCGGTTCGGAACTGAAGTCCATGGTGCCATCACTGCAAAAAACCGGTAATGCGGATTTGGATCACAATGCCATAGCCAACTATCTGCATCTTGGGTATATCCCCGAGCATCAGAGTATTTTTAAACAAGTCAGAAAGTTTCCGGCCGGACATTATGCCAGAATCACCCCAGCCGGGATTCAGTTTACCCGATATTGGGATGTTGAAGACCACCTCCGCCAAATCACCCAAAAAGATCGGGTAAAAACACAAGAACACCTCCGGAAAATGATCGAACAATCGGTCGAAAGACGCTTGATCAGTGATGTGCCGTTAGGCACTTTTTTGAGCGGCGGGATAGACTCCTCACTCGTCACGGCCATTGCCCGGAATCATTCAACCGCCAAAATTAATTCTTTCAGCATCGGATTCAGGGAGGAAAAGTACAATGAAGCCGCCCACGCCAGTGAAATTTCACGATTTCTGGGTACAAATCATCATGAAAAGATACTCACCTACGACGACGCCAAAGAAAGAGTGGCGCAATTGATTGATGTATACGACGAGCCCTATGCCGACTCGTCGGCCATCCCAACGATGTTACTGTCGGAATTTGCCCGCACTCATGTAAAAGTCGCATTGTCGGGAGACGGGGGCGATGAGTTGTTTATGGGTTACGGAATGTACAACTGGGCTCTCAGGCTCAATAATCCGCTGATCCGGTATCTGAGAAGGCCTCTGGGACGGTTTATGAAAATGATGCCGGATCAAAGAATTCAACGGGCCGGTATGGTCTTCGATTTTGAACAATGGAGCTCATGGCAAACCCATCTCTTTTCCCAGGAGCAATATTTCTTTTCCGAACCGGAAATCGGCAAAATTCTTAAAACAGAGTACTATATCGATTCTTTCCGGACTACCGGTATAATTCAACGCAAATTAAAACCCCATGAAAAACAATCGATTTTTGATATCCGGTATTACCTCAGGGATGACCTGCTGACAAAGATTGACCGGGCATCCATGCGATACGGCCTGGAAGTGCGCGTACCCCTTCTTGATCACTTGATAGTGGAATTTGCCTTAAACATCGATCCGAAATTGAAATTAAACGGGAAGAACAGAAAAATCATCCTGCAGAAAATATTATATCACTATATCCCCAAATCCTATTTCAACAGGCCTAAAAAAGGGTTTTCCATCCCGCTTTCCGAATGGTTGTCGAAGGATCTGAAATTTCTCATCGACACATATTTGAGCAGGGCCGTCATCGAGCAGTTCAATATTTGCAATTACGAAGTTGTGCAACAACTGATCAAAAAATATCTGGGGGGCAGAAAATTCCTGTATAATCGGGTTTGGGCGCTGATCATTCTTCATCAATGGCTGGTAAGGAATAATCCGTAATTCTCTGGCCTTTACTTTTTTCTTTAAGCATGTCAGTTTATTATAATAATTAGAATTACTATCTTGGTGAAAAGATATTTTTTGGCATTCACCACATTGTTTTATGCACAGACTTGATGAGATTGATAAGAAGATTCTGGAGATTCTGCAGGCGCGGGCCAAGATCACAAACGCCCGGCTTTCGGAAGAAATCGGCTTGTCACCCGCCCCAACCCTGGAACGGGTAAAAAAACTTGAGCAGATGGGTATCATTGATAGTTATCACGCCAAGCTCAATGTAGAAAAGCTCGGGCTCGGTGTCACTACATTTGTTTTGGTAACACTCAGAGGACACAATAAAGTGAATATTGAGAGTTTCGTGGCACATATTAAAAAAGTCCGAGAGGTGATCGAATGTCATCACATAACCGGCGCCGGTGATTTTATCCTGAAAGTAGTTGCCAAAGATATTGCCTCGTATCAGAAACTCATGCTCGAAAGAGTCAGTGATATTAAGGAAGTGGACAATTTACAATCAATGGTGGTATTATCGACTTTCAAGGACAGCAAGGTTATTCCAATAAATTAAAGTACTCCGATGACCCAGGAAGGGAATAAAATTCTTACCCGCAAGCAAATCCTGCAGAAAATCAGCAGGATATCCTATGAGATATATGAAAACAATTATAAAGAAAAGGAAATCTTTGTGGCCGGTATCCCCAGCGGTTACGAGCTTGCAAAATTGCTGGTGAGAGAACTGCGCAAGATCACGCCATTTAAAGTCACTTTGCTCAAGATTGAATTTGACAATAAAAATTTCTCGGCCGGCTCCATTAAGGTCAACTGTGAACCAAAGCAGCTCAAAGGAAAAGTTTTGATCCTCGTCGATGATGTATTGCATACGGGCAAAACATTCCTGCACAGCCTGAGGCCTTTCCTTGATGTGGGAATAAAAAAGATCGAAACGGTAGTACTTGTAAACAGAAGCCACAAAATGTTTCCCATTTCAGCAGACTATACGGGTTATGAACTCGCTACAACACTGACAGATCATATCGAGGTAGTACTTGGCAGAGGCAAGGCAGGTGTCTATCTTTATTGATAACGGATAATCATCAATTTTCCATGTTGTTCAGTTTATGACACCGGAAGGGCAAACGCATTTAATTTTCATGCATGAACATTTGCGGTTATTTTTATTTTTGTCATGATTTTTGCCCATGCTTAAACTTAAAAAATTACGTGAAGTGCAGTGAGGGGGCAAAAATGCCGCCAAAAATATTTTTATTGAATTTTATACCCGCGGGCTTACGCCCACGGCTATTATTATGTCGTTCCTACGGAGCTTTTTCAGGTTTGATTGGTATTATGGCCCTGATAACACACGGGTCTGAATTCGCTTATGCGGAATTAGTTTTATAATTTTAGCGCCTAACACACAACACTATGTCCACAAAATTCTCCCAGGTAAAGCGCGTGACCACTCACCAGTTGCAGGCCATGAAAGAAGCAGGTGAGAAAATATCCATGCTCACTGCTTATGATTATTCGATGGCCCGGCTCATCGATGCAGCAGGGATCGATGTAATACTCGTCGGTGACTCCGCCTCAAACGTGATGGCCGGCAACGAGACCACGCTCCCTATCACCCTCGATCAGATGATTTACCATGCTACGTCTGTGGTAAAGGCGGTGCAGAGAGCACTGATCGTAATAGACATTCCTTTCGGTTCGTATCAGGGCAGTTCTCAGGAAGCGCTCCGCTCGGCGATCCGTATCATGAAAGAATCAGGCGCGCATTCCGTGAAAATGGAAGGCGGCAAGGAAATACTCGAATCGGTGGACAGGGTGCTGAGCGCCGGTGTACCGGTAATGGGACACCTGGGGCTGACACCGCAGGCCATTTATAAGTTCGGAACCTACGCAGTACGAGCCCGCGAGAAAGAAGAAGCCGAAAAACTGATCGATGATGCGATAGCTCTTGAAAAAAGTGGTTGTTTTGCCCTGGTACTGGAAAAGGTCCCCTCTGACCTCACAAGACAGGTTGTGGAAGAATTGTCAATCCCGGTTATAGGCATCGGAGCAGGACCGCACGCCGACGGCCAAGTGCTGGTAATGCACGATATGCTGGGCATCAATAAGGAGTTTAACCCGAGGTTCCTGCGGCGCTATGCTGATCTGCAGGAAATCATAACAGATGCAGTAAGACAATACATTACTGATGTGAAGTCGAAAGATTTTCCCAATCTGGATGAGAGCTACTGACCGGCAGTGAAAAAAGTCCTATTTATTGTTCCGTACCCGACAGGCGAAGCACCTTCGCAGCGTTTTAGATTTGAGCAGTATTTTGAAATACTCAAAAACAATCATTTCCAATACATAATTAAGCCTTTCTGGTCTGTCCGTGCCTGGCAGGTACTCTACCGGCCCGGGTATTATTTTGCCAAAACAGGCTATTTTTTCATAGGTGTCATCAAAAGATTTATCCTGCTTTTCTCTATGAGAAAATACCAATTTATTTTCATTCACAGGGAAGCGATGCCCCTGGGGCCCCCTGTTATTGAATTGTTAACAGGCAAAATATTAAAAAAGAAAATCATCTATGACTTTGATGATGCAATCTGGCTGCCCAACACATCAAAGCAAAACCGTTTTGTGAGCTGGCTGAAATGGCATGGCAAGGTTAACACCATCTGCCGTCTGAGCTGGAAAGTGAGTTGCGGCAATGACGTTCTGGCTGATTATGCCGGAAAATTTAATGAAAATGTTGTGGTAAATCCCACTACCATTGATACTGATTACCATAAACCGTTAACCGATAGTAAGAATAACCCGCCTGTTATTGGATGGACAGGCACTCACTCCACGGCAAAATACCTTGCCCTGTTGACCCCGGCACTAAAAGAACTGAAGAAAAATCATGAGTTTTCCATAAAAATAATCTGTGATCAACCACCCGCGTGGGATTACGAAGATTTTGAATTTGTTTCCTGGCAAAAGGAAAAAGAGATCGAACAACTCAACAGCATCGACATTGGGATAATGCCTTTGGAGAATACAGAATGGGAAAAAGGCAAGTGCGGATTTAAAGCCTTACAGTATATGGCTTTGGAAAAGCCTGCCGTCGTCTCGGATGTAGGAGTCAACAGGGAAATTACAGATCATGGGAAAACAGGTTTTTTATGTTCCTCTATTGAGGATTGGGTGGATCATCTGTCAGCCCTGCTCAAATCCGAAACGTTGAGGAAAGAGCTCGGGAAAAACGGCAGGAAAAAAGTCATTCAAAATTACTCCGTCGACTCCAATGCAAGCCTTTTTCTATCTCTCTTCGAGTAACCGAAAATAATAAACAGTCCCGAAACGAAATAGGGATACATCGGGATTTTGTATCGCACCAGTGTACCAAAGTTATAAGTAGAAATGCCGACTGCAAAAGCAAAAGTAATAGCAAAGGCAAAGCAAAAAACCAATTCCGGTTTAGTCGCAGCCAGTCGCAAAGAACGCCAAAACCCGGCCTTTACAATTACATATATCGTAAATAACAGCAAAATAAAGGATTCAAACGCTGACAAGAACATTACAATATTACGTGCTTCCCACAGATGCGGTCTGTATAGCGTCACCCATACGGCCAGGGGAAATTTTCTTACCATTCCCATAGGGCTGTAATCAAAATCCCCCAGAGTATAGGCAGATCCATGTTCTTTCAGGCTGACATAATGCAACCATTCGGCAGTGATTTGTGCCGTGTGACCGATGTATCTCACATTATATCTCGGATTATCTTCACCCACCTTCAAAATGGCGTAGTATCCGATAAATCCTGCCAGCACCAACAGAAAAGGCGCGACAAGAATTTTAACAACAACATTTCTCATCCTGGCATTTCGCACCAAAACAATCCACAAAACGGCAGCGGGAATAAAACTCAGCAATATGTATATTTTGACAGAATAGATGGTAAAAAAAGAAATGAGAATAACGACAGACGATAAAATCAGTCGTCTCTTTTCAATAAATAAATGATAGATACCGAATGTAGCCCAGCCCAGGGCACCGATAGTGATTGAATCTTTGAGAATACCCGAACCCCAGAAAAAAACGGAAGGAATAAAAAACACGGCAACCGCAAATCCAAAATGCAACTGTGGATGCATTTTGTAAAAAACATAATATAAAGCCCATAAACCTGAAAAACTCATTACGGCGAATAGTACTCCCGTGGCAGAATATGTATGAAAGGTGAAAATATCAAAGAACCCCGCCACTCGCACAACGAAATACGATGGCAAGTCTCCATATGAATATATTTTTGAAGCATACAAGAATGTATCGGGTTGATATTCGTTGCCTGCAAAAATCAACTTAAACCCCAGAGCAGGATTTTCTCTAAAAGCCTCATAAATAAACCTGCTCCCATTTGAAAAATAGGTAAAAGTATCACCTCCCCCATAGTAAAATTGATATATCAACCCGAGGGATATAGCCCCGATTATCTTTAATGTAAGCGCAGGAATAAAGTATTTTCTATTCACCCTGTCTGTGACAAATGGCCTTATAATCCAGGCCAGGATATATACAATTATCAGAATCAGAGGCGTGATGAACAGATCCTTAGCTTCCATCCTTTTTCATGGCTTTCATAAAATCCCGGGCCAGTTTATTTACAGGGCTTTTTCTTTTTGTGTTCTTTCTGATGGTAATCAGGCATTTTCTGGCCTTGAGATCGTCGCCCTGCTCGTGATACAATTTTGCCAGACCGTACAGGGAATAATGATAATAACCCGACTTGTATGCTCCGATTTGTTCGGAAAAGTCTTTGGCTCTTTTGTAATAATAAAAGGCCTTATCCTTATCAAAATTCGATTCCCATATTTTTGCAAGAAAAAAGCTGGCATACCTGCCACTCACCGCCTCATAACCGGTATAACTGCTATCCACTTTCATCAATAAATCTTCTGATACAGCCTTGGCCTTGGCATATCTTCCTGTATAAAACAACATCCTGGCATAATATCGATGAAAATAAGCATTGTCAGGATACGTCTTATGAAGATATTCCGCTTCATGCAGCGCTCCCTGGGTGTCATTTTCTTCTGTAAACAATATGCGCATCAGCCAGTATTGGGCTTCTGTCCGGGTATAAAACGCATTGTGCGCCACCTCACGTAATTGCTCCAGCCCGAGTTCCTTGTCACCTTTGTCAAACATAATGAGAAAAGGCCGCAACTGGGGGTAATTATCGGGTATCCAAACCGAAAAGTAATTATATAGTCCGTCGCCAAACAATAATTCGGGACTCAGTTCGTGTTTCCCTCTGCAATCGTCCAAATAGTTCAATGCCCTGTTAGCATGAGTAGCCGCTTTGATCCATCTTTTTCTTTCCGAATACAATCTCGCCTTAAAACCATACGATGCTGCAAGAAAAAAAGCCCCCTCTATTCTCATTGATGGTATCTCATACAACCTTTTCGCATTCATGATGGAGGTATCCATATAGGCAAGAAACCGCTCATCGTACGTCTCGACATCCAGGTTGGGCATGATCTTCCACCACTCATTCAGGCCCATGAGAAAATAAGGTAATGGATGATCGGGATATTTTTTTTTCAGAAAATAGAATTGCTGCCAGGCTGCGCGGAATTTAAAATTGTACATATCATTGAGCGCCTGGGTAGCCTCAATCTGTACATTCATATCGGCGATGAGCAGCGAATCATCCTCATCAGCTGAATAGCAAAAAACTGCATTCAGCAGTGAAAGGAACGAAATTATAAAAAAAATGAAGGGCCGCCTGCCAACAAAAACCATATCGATAAATATATGTGATTTTTTATTTAGCCACAAAATCTCAACGATCTCTTATCCTCTCTTTATTCGTATGTCGTTTGAAGAATATTACTCATAAAAACGAATATTCAATTTAAAAATTTGAATTTATGTCGAAATAGCGATAGGATAATATTTCCGGTTGCCGGGCAAGATTTTTCAATGACATATTATAATGATTTTTATGATCATATAATCATCAATCCAGGGAATTTCGATTAACTGGCTGCCTGTGACGGTTGACAAGAATTTAAACCCTGGTTGAATATGTCATTCATGATGATTATTTTGTCAGTTGTGTGATGTATGGATCGTAGTCAGGTTTGATGAATTGATAAGGTCCGATCAAAGAAATAAAGATGAATTTATTTGTCGTGTATTGGAAAAAGAATTTCGCAGGAGATTACCTTGATATCTAATGTTTTATTTTCAAAATCATTAACCATGAAAGAACTTCATTATTCTGAAGCATTGAAATCGAGCAGGATCATTCATTTGGCTTTGACAATGGGGCCTGTCATTTTTGGTGTTATTGTATTTTATATTAATACGACAAACCCTGTAGCTAAACCTGATGAATCAAATGATTTGTTGCTCTACCTTCCCATTGCTGTTGCAGCTATAGCTATTCCGGCATCATCGATTGTATTTAAAAGCTACCTCAAGGGAGGCTCCCCACAGACCCTCAGGGAAAAATTAAGCGTTTTTCATACAGCATCGATAATACGGCTTGCGATACTTGAAATGGCTGGCTTGATGTCGGTGGTAATCAGCCTGGCCACCGGCAACGTAATGATACTGAGTGTGCTGGCGATGGTTGCGATTTATATGGCTACACTCCAACCAACCATTCTGAAAATCACGGAAACGATGAACCTCTCTGCCGAAGAGCGCCGGCAGCTCGAAGGCTAACCCCATCGCAGGAAGCACTCCGGAAACACCCTTCACCCTTGTTATGAAAAAACAGCCATTTTCTCATGGAAATATTGCTGAAGGGATCGAAGGGGAGCTCCGGAATTAAAGTGCTTATGCATGAATAATTGCCATTTTTTCAATAATTTGGGTTAAAAAATTTTTAGCCATGAAAAGATCCCTTCTGTTCATTTTTATCGCGCTCTCGCTCAACACATTTGCGCAAACCAAATCTATTAAGAAATCTCCGCCGCTCACTCCCGCATCCCCTGAGAGCGTGGGCATGTCAACGGAGCGGCTGGGCCGCATCGATGCCATGCTCAGGCAGGCCGTAAAGGAAGGGCAGGTGCCGGGCGTCGTGGCGCTGGTGGCCCGCCGGGGCAAGATCGTCTTTCACGAAGCCTACGGCATGGCCGACAACCAGGCAGGCAAAGCCATGAAAAAAGACGCTATTTTCCGCATCGCCTCGCAGTCGAAGGCCATCACTTCCGTGGGCGTGATGATGCTGTGGGAAGAGGGGCGCTTTAAGCTCGACGACCCCATCTCCAAATACATACCCGAATTCAAAAACCCGCAGGTGCTTAAATCATTCAGTTACAAAGACACCTCCTATACCACCGTCCACGCCAGCAGGGAGATCACTATCCGTGACTTGCTCACCCACACTTCGGGTATCGGCTACGGCGTCATCGACGGCGACGAGCGCTTTCAGATGATCTATCACAAGGCAGGCGTTTACGACCTCTTCACCACCGACGACATCACCATCGGCGAGTCTGTGAGACGGCTGGCCAAACTGCCCCTGCATCACAATCCGGGAGAAAAATTCACCTACAGCGAAGGGCTCGACGTGCTCGGTTATTTTATAGAGGTCATCTCAGGCATGCCCTTCGATGAGTTCCTGCGAAAGAGGCTGTTCGACCCCCTGGGCATGAATGACACGTGGTTTTACCTTCCCAAATCCAAGGCACACCGGCTGGTAGCCGTGCAGAAAAAAGAAGGTGACAAGTGGGTTCGCTATCCCGTTACATTTTACGATCCGGATTATCCGGTCAAAGGCGCAAAGAAATTCTTCAGCGGTGGCGCGGGCCTTGTGAGCTCTGCCAGGGATTACGCTACTTTCCTGCAGATGATGCTCAACGGCGGTGAGCTCAACGGTGTGCGCATCCTCAGCCGCACCACCGTGCGCAGCATGCTGGGCAACCAGACGGGCGAGCTCTTCGACGGCCCCGAATGGTATTTCTGCATTGGCTTTCGTGTGCTTACACAGGAAGGGCAGAACAAAGGGGGCAACGGATCCAAAGGCACTTTCGAATGGGGCGGCTATTTCAACACGCAGTACTTTGCCGATCCCGTGGAGCAGACCATCGGCATCCTGATGAAGCAGACCCGGGGACCTGTCAATGACCAGACAAGCTGGAAGTTCAAGCTGCTCGTCGGGCAGGCCATCGATGACTGATGATCATGAAAAATCACTGAAATCTCATATTGTATCACTTTCAAAAATCATATAAGCTATGAGCAGAAAACTAAGAATGGGAATGATCGGTGGCGGCCGGGGTGCTTTCATCGGCGCCGTGCACCGCATCGCCGCCCTGATGGACGGTGAGATAGAACTCGTGTGCGGTGCGCTGAGTTCGAACCCCGAAAAAGCCGTGCTGTCGGGACAGGACTGGTACCTGCCTACCGAAAGGTCGTACACCAGCTATCACGAAATGTTCAAAAAGGAAAAGCAACTGCCTGATGATGTCAGGATGGATTTCGTAGCCATAGTCACCCCCAATCATCTGCATTTCGAACCCACCAAACTCGCATTGGAGAATGGTTTCCACGTCGTGCTCGACAAGCCGATGACTTTCAACCTCGAGGAGGCGCTGGAGCTGAAGAGGATCATTGATGAGACGGGCCTGGTCTTCGCGCTCACGCACACTTACACAGGCTACCCGATGGTGAAGCAGGCGCGGGAAATGGTGCGAAACGGCGCCTTCGGCAAGATCAGAAAGATCGTGGTGCAGTATCCGCAGGGCTGGCTCTCCACGCCACTCGAGCAGGGTGGCCACAAGCAGGCCGACTGGCGCACCGACCCCAAACGCTCCGGCAAGGCAGGCTCCGTGGGCGATATCGGCACACATGCCGAAAACCTCGCCGAGACGATCACAGGACTGAAGATTACCGAACTGGCTGCCGATGTCTCCACTTTCGTGGAAGGCAGACTGCTCGACGACGACGCCAATGTGCTGCTGCGCTTCAACAACGGCGCCAAAGGCGTGCTGTTATGCAGCCAGATCAGCGCAGGCGAAGAGAATGATATCAACATCCGCGTTTATGGCGAGAAGGGCAGCCTCGAATGGCACCAGCACGATCCGAATACCATGTTCGTCAGATGGCTTGACAAGCCCATGGAAGTGTACCGGACGGGCAATCCGTACATGAGTGACATTGCGCAGGTGCACACGCGCACACCCGCAGGCCATCCCGAAGGGTATCTCGAAGCCTTTGCCAACATCTACCGCGATTTTGCCAAAGTGGTGCAGGCAAGGCTTGACGGCGAGGAGCCCAATCCCGTCTATTATGACTTTCCGGGCGTGGAAGACGGTATCAGGGGCATGAAATTTATCGATGCCGTGATTGAATCGGGCAAAAACAACGCTGCCTGGACGAAAATCGAAGAATAAATATTTAGTGCATTAAGCCTTGTAAAGGTGTAATTTATCAGCCGGGGGTGGCAACCCCCGGAAATGTAATGAACTGAAAAGTGAGGTTTTGGCATATATTTTTGCCTCGGGCAATAACTGAAGATGGATTTAAACCCAAAACGGTAAAAATTATGACAAAACTGGTTTACCGAATTTCAACAGCAAAATGATAATTATATGAAAGGACCGGCAATATTTTTAGCACAGTTCATGGGTGACAAACCACCCTTTGACAATCTTGAAAACATATGTAAATACATGGCGGGGCTGGGTTACAAGGGCGTTCAGATACCTACATGGGACCCCCGCTGCGTCGATCTAAAAAAACTCGCGGAGAGCAAGGACTACGCCGATGAGATCAAAGGCATTGTGGAAAGCACGGGGTTGCAGATCACGGAACTGGCTTCCCACCTCCAGGGGCAGCTCGTGGCGGTGCATCCTGCCTACGACACCATGTTCGACGGCTTTGCAGCGCCCCAAGTGCGCAACAACCCAAAAGCCCGCACCGAGTGGGCCGTTGATCAGATGATCATGAATGCCCGTGCCAGCAAAAACCTGGGAATCAACGCACACGCCACCTTCTCCGGGGCCTTTCTGTGGCCCTACATGTACCCCTGGCCGCAGCGGCCGGCAGGACTTGTGGAGACAGGCTTTGAAGAGCTGGCCGGAAGATGGAAACCCATCCTCAACGAGTTCGACAAAAACGGCGTGGACGTGTGCTACGAATTGCACCCCGGCGAAGACCTGCACGACGGCGTTACTTTCGAGGCATTTCTCGAGGCTACAGGCAATCACGCCCGTGTGCACATCAACTACGACCCGAGCCACTTCGTGCTGCAACAGCTTGATTATGTTGAGTTTATCGACTTTTATCATGAACATATCAAAATGTTCCATGTGAAGGATGCGGAATTCAATCCTAACGGCAAGTCAGGCGTGTACGGCGGATATCAGGGTTGGGCCGAGCGACCGGGCAGGTTCCGATCACTTGGCGACGGGCAGGTTGACTTCAAAGCCATTTTCAGCAAGCTCGCCCAGTACGACTATGATGGCTGGGCCGTGCTCGAGTGGGAATGCGCCCTCAAGCATCCGGAGGACGGCGCCGCCGAAGGAGCACCCTTCATCGCACAGCATATGATCAGAAAAACGGAGAAAGCTTTCGACGATTTCGCCGATTCGGGCATCGATACGGAGGGCAATAAAAAGGCTCTGGGAATCTGATATATGGGCTAAAAAAACAAAGAACCGGCTCCTAAAGGTGGCCGGTTTTTTTATGAAAAAATAGTCATTTTTTCATCAGATCCTTCACTGCAGGGTCTCGATGCGGAAAGTTACATTACTTGATAAGGCCTTTGAAAATTCATACACTCTGTCTTTTTCATCAATCAGGGCAAGTTGATTAAGTGATTTTTTATAATACTCTTTGGCAAGCTTCTTCGCCCGTTCTTTCTCATTGATTGACAAGCACCGGGCTTCATGAAGTATTTTTTGTGCTTTGTAAAAATAGGCTATACCGAGATTATACTCTCTTGCCTTATTCCACTTATTCTCCTCTTGTCTCTCGAGCAGCGCTATTGAACGATCCAGTGAATCGAGGCTTTCATAACTGGCAATCAAATGTTCGAAATTTATTTCCTTCTCCGGTTTGGAACTCATTGTTTTTCTGATGACTTCACCGCCATTTTCAAACTGCTCCAGGCTTACAAAACTGTTTTGTAATTGCCAGTACGGATCTTCAGGAAGATGTGTGTAAATCATCTCCCTGGGATCTGTCAGAAAAAACATATTCATAACTTCAGTAACATTCGCAGTCCGTGATCTGTCTCCCCGCCATTGAAGGCTCGCCCATGTCACATCGAGAAGATACCATTTTCCGTCAATCATCACACTGTTCCACGCATGATTAGGATATTGCAACGGCTGACCGTCCCGCTCCCTCACATAACCTATTATCACCCTGCTTTCAAGACCGGCTAATCGGCACATCATTGCAAACAAGTTAGCATAACCCTCACAAACAGCCCGTTTCTCTCTCCATACGTTTATGGCTTTCTGATCATTCATCCCATTCCCCGGTACGGCCTCATTATCATAATCAATATTCAATGCGATCCATGTATAAATACTTCTCGCTTTACTCTTATCATCCGAATACACACTCGTTAGTTGCAAAGTAAATTCCCGAATCGAAGAAAAATCATCGGGGAAAGCTGTAATTACCCGCTCGTCAATTTTGGCAAAATCCTCTTGAGTACATAAGTAATAAGCCTTTAGGACATTATCATCAGCCAGACCTGCATATAGTCTCGTATCAGGATTTTGCCCAACTAGTGAATGCCATAAAAGCAGTGTAGCTAAAAAAAATATTTGTGCCCTGATTTTGAGCATTTTGTACTAATTTAATTTGTAATACTCCTCCGTGCTCTAAAAAAAACGGGCGATAAAATTAAATCATTAATTAAAGAAAAATACGTTAACTTACTATTGTATAATACATTATGAAAAATGTAAGATCTTGCTTCAGGGTGAAGCAAAAAAATTGACCATAATTGTACTT
>WGED01000300.1 GCA_015492915.1 Cyclobacteriaceae bacterium | reverse complement strand
TTCATGGAGTTTATAAAAATTGGCCGCACTCATGAATTTTAGCTTTATTTTGTGCCAAACATAATCCGACACTATGACGGCCCTGCAACAGATTCTCAGAGCGCTCAAGAAAAGCAAGCCCAAAACCGTCGCCATCCCGGCGCTATGGGTTAACGGCAGGCAGGCAAGGCAGCCTGTCAAAACAGATTATGTAACATGGCTGAGTGAAAAAATTTCAGCAATTCTCAAAGAGCATAAACAGCCTGCATCAAGTGCCAACCGGACACACGATGCTATTGTCTATAACATCCTGATCCGGTTGTTTTCGGCATACGACCACAACCGCGACGGACAGCTCGGCGGAGCACAAAACGACCACACACTCAATGCGGACGGCGTCCGCGAAACGGGTACATTTCTGAAAACCATTGCACTGCTGCCTTATCTGAAGTCCCTGGGCGTCAATACCATTCATTTACTACCTGTGACCGAAATCGGCCAAACGGGCAGAAAAGGCGACCTCGGATCGCCCTATGCGATCCGACACCCTTTCCGGCTGGAGCCTACCCTGGCCGATCCGGCCGTCCCATTATCGATTGACATGCAATACCGGGCTCTGATTGAAGCAGCGCACAGGCTGGGAATGCGGGTGGTGCAGGAATTTATTTTCCGCACTGCAGCAATCGATTCGGCATGGACC
The DNA here is from genome assembly GCA_015492915.1 of Cyclobacteriaceae bacterium. Taxonomy (GTDB): domain Bacteria; phylum Bacteroidota; class Bacteroidia; order Cytophagales; family Cyclobacteriaceae; genus JAAUQL01. Next base: position 2,508 of record WGED01000300.1, on the reverse strand, counting down.
GCCGCACACCCCGATTGGTTTTACTGGATAAAAAAAGGGAGCATCTTCAGGCCGCCCCGGTTTACGAAAGACGAGTTGAGGGAAATCCTTAAAATCCCAAAGGGCAAGGGTAAATACATCCCGCCGCATGCGGAATATCGAAATTTGTTTGCCAGGCCGCCTGAAAAAGGATCGAAGCACAATCTGCAAATACCCGGCGCCTTTGCCGACTGGCCGCCGGATGACAAACAGCCGCCCTGGTCAGATGTCACCTATCTGAGAATGTATCATTACCCATATGAAAAAAAGAATAATTTTAACTACATCGCCTACAACACGACCCGTTATTACGATCCGGAGCTGGCAAAGCCGGAACACATCAACGAAGCGCTGTGGCATGAGATAACGGGTATAATTCCATGGTATCAGAAGGAGTTCGGCATCGACGGGGCGATGATCGACATGGGGCACGCCCTGCCCGACGAACTGAAAAAACGCATCATCGAAAAAGCGAGATCCGCAGATCCCGGTTTTGCCTTCTGGGATGAGAATTTTGACAACAAACCCGCAACTAAAAGGGAAGGCTACGACGCCGTGATCGGCGATGCCTGGCATCATATCACCAGGCGAAACGGCTTCAGAAAACTGATACGTTCATCAATGGATAAAAAGCCTTTGCCCTGGTTTGGCGCCGCAGAGACCCACAACACACCGCGGTACGGATATGATCATATGCAAAAGAAAAGAGCTGCGTGGCTGTTGTTTCTGGTTATTCCGGGGGCCATCCCCTTTCTGCATAACGGTTTCGAACTCAACGAGCAACTGCCCGTCAATACAGGTTTGAATTTTAGCAAAGCACAAATCGACTATTTCTCAAAGCAACAGTTGCCCCTGTTCCACAAAAATAAATTGAATTGGGACAGCGCCACAAACATCATCCCCTTCATCAGAAAGGTAGCCGGAATAATGACCCGGTTTCCATGGATTTTTGATAAAAACGGGCTCTCCCTCTTGTCGACCACCAACAAGAAAGTCATGGGATTTCAGAAAGAAGATCATGGAAAAACGGCGATTATTTTATTCAACACCAACTTCCACGGCGCCGAGACCTTTTTCATCCCCAAGCCCCCTCCCATGCCCCTCCTTGATTTGCTCACGGAAAAAATCATCGATTTCTCATGTAAAAATGTCATCAAGCGGGGCGGTGTGGTGCTGGCCATTGATCATATTTCCGAATAAACAGGTTGACATTTACAGTTTAGGCGTCGGCTCACTACAACTCCTGAGGCTGCATTGCATAGTGTTAAGTCAAGAATAAAATGATGCCGGGTGCAGTTTGCAACTACACCCTGATATTTCCAAAACGGTTATTATGCGGATTGTAAATCCTTATATCGTTTGCGGAATTTTGATATATGGGTGTAGAATCATTCTACACCCGGCATTCCGGTGTTTTAATTCAAAAACAGTATTTGCGTTGATTTTCATTTGACATGGCAATAGTTTAAAAGTAACGGATAGTCATAGAATATTTTTTGAATTTTGTGATTTAATGGTTTTAACTTGAAGATGTAAATTCCAAATAACATAAAAACAAATCGAAAATGCTTTCACACGCCGAATTACTCGAACTGAAACGCTGGAACACGCCCACGATCTACAATGGCTGGGAGCAGGTCACCCGAAAAGATGCAGGTAAAGAATGTTTCAACCTTGAGGAAACGAAAGATTTCATGCCCCGGATGGGGCCCATGGTAGGATATGCCGTCACGGTGATCATCGAGCCAGGCAACCTTTCGCATCGCCAAAACAATCCCGATGCCTGGCAGCAATATCGTGAGTACATCGCTTCGGTGCCCGGGCCCAAAATCGTCGTGGTACAAGACCTCGACAAGCCTTCCGTTTACGGCTCATTCTGGGGCGAGGTGAACGCCAATACCCACAGGGCGCTCGGCTGCGTCGGCACCATCACCGACGGCGCTGTCCGCGATCTGGACGAGATGCACAATGCGGGGTTCAAGGCCATCGCCCGCAGACTGTGTGTCGGTCATGCCTACAGTACGCCTGTGCGGTGGAACTGCGAGGTGGAGGTGTTCGGCACCAAAGTACAGCCCGACCAGCTCATTCACGCCGACAAGCATGGGTTTCTGGTCATTCCTCCCGAAGATGAAGCGAAACTCCTGGATGCCTCCCGCTTTATGGACACCAACGAGTGCCGTACGCTGATCGCTGCCGCGAGAAGTGCTTCGGGCAAGAGTCATGAGCAGATCCTGAGTGAACTCAATGAGGCGACAGAACGATTCAAAGAGGCAGCAGTTAAAAAATTCAGCGACAAAGGTGAATGGTAAACCCGGCGTGACCCTATAAAAATGATGTATTTTCCATTTGCTTTTCAAAGCGGATAATATGATGGCACGGTCCTTGCAAAAGATATGGTCGGAACGTAAGAATTAAAACGATTTCTTTGTTCCGGCTTTAATAAGTGGGTATGACGAAAAAGGATGCTTCAGATGGCATCCTTTTTTTTAA
>WGED01000299.1 GCA_015492915.1 Cyclobacteriaceae bacterium | reverse complement strand
GGTATGGATTACAGTCATATTGTCAAGTGCAGCATCTTTGTCACGGGTATCAATGATTTTCCTGCCGTCAATGCGGCCTATGGGAAATACTTTAAAAATGAGCCTCCTGCCCGTGAGACGGTCGGTGTCGCGGCGTTGCCGAAAGGAGCCAGGGTGGAGATATCGTGTATTGCCGTGTCCGGATGAGGTATTTTCTGCCAACGATCAAGGAGACGAGGCTGGTCAAATTGTCCCGGAAAGAGCTCAGGCTGCGTTTTAATGAGTATGTGCGACCTGTTGATAAGCCGCCTGAGGGGGATGAGCGCATGTATCTGTTTAACGGCCTCTGGAAAGGCGAATCGTTTACCATCTCGCTCAGATTGAAAAATCCAGGAAATTTTATTCCATTAGTTCATGTAAATATGGTTCCTTCTGAGGAGGGGTTGTTGCTGAACATGGAATATGATCTGTTTCCTGCCACAAGGAAGCTGTTATTTTTCTGGACGATCGTTCCGCTGTTTATAACACTATTTTTTATCGCGGCCTATGATAAATGGCTATACGGCGCTATCAGTTTTTCCTTTGCTGTTGTCAATTACATTCTGAGCCGTGAAAATTTCAAAATGGAAGTCAGGAAGACGAGGAGGGCACTGGAAAAGTTCCTTTCTTGAGATAATTGTTATTTTCAGGCCGTTCTTTCATACCTTTGTGTCAGGGATTTAAAACCTTTATGAGAAATGAGTGAAAAAGTGAGGGTACGGTTTGCGCCCAGCCCGACGGGGCCTTTGCACATAGGTGGTGTACGCACCGCATTGTATAATTATTTGTTTGCCAAAAAGCACGGCGGTGATTTTGTCCTGCGCATTGAGGACACCGACCGGTCGCGCTTTGTAAAGGGGGCTGAGGAGTATATTTACGAAACATTCGACTGGCTGGGGTTCAAACCTGATGAGGGTGTCATTTTCGGTGGCGATGCAGGGCCGTACAAGCAATCGGAGCGAAAAGATATATATCAGCAATACGCGCAACAACTAATTCATGAGAAAAAGGCATATCTGGCATTCGATACACCCGAAGAGCTTGATGCCATGCGCCGGCGTCTCCAGGAGGCCAAAGCGGAGAACCAGGTGTACGATCGGCAGTCGAGACAGACCATGCGCAACTCCCTGACATTGAGTGAAAAGGAAGTAGTAGAGCTGATCGAACGGGGAGAGCCTTATGTCATCAGACTGAAAGTAGATGGTGATGATGAGGTCGTGGTCAATGACCTGATCAGGGGTGAGGTTATAGTGCCTGCAACGAGGATCGACGACAAGGTATTAGTAAAGTCGGACGGAATGCCCACCTACCACCTCGCCAATGTGGTGGATGACCACCTGATGGGTATCACCCATGTTATTCGCGGGGAGGAGTGGCTGCCGAGTGCTCCGCTGCATGTTTTGCTGTACCAATATCTCGGGTGGGAGAATGAAATGCCGCAGTTTGCTCATCTGCCGCTGTTGCTAAAACCTGATGGTAATGGTAAGCTCAGTAAGCGCGATGCCGATAAGCATGGCTACCCGGTCTTCCCCCTTGAGTGGACAAATCCCGATAATGGCGAAAAATTCATGGGGTTTCGGGAACAGGGTTATTTGCCGGAGGCAGTGATCAACTTCCTTGCATTGCTCGGATGGAATCCCGGTACGGATCAGGAACTGTTTACGCTGGAAGCATTGGTCGAAAGTTTTTCCATTGACCGGATCAACAAATCCGGGGCGCGTTTTGACATTGACAAGGCGAAATGGTTCAATCAGCAGTATCTGAAAAAAAAGGACGATCATGAGCTGGCGGAAGGTCTGTTGGATGTACTTGAAAAAGAAGGTATTTCCTGCACCTTAGATAAAGCGACGGCTATTTGCGGGCTGATGAAAGAACGGGTCATATTCCCCAGTGAAATATATACCTCAGCAAAATATTTTTTCTTTCAACCGGTAGAATATGATGGAAAAATCATAAAAAAGCGCTGGAATGACGAGGTGAAAAAGGTAATCACTGAATTTGGAGATGAATTGAAAAAATCGGACACCTTCGCACCCGATTCAGCGTTAAATACATTGAAAGCAGTGCTGGAGCGCAATAACATGGGGATGGGCAAGGTAATGCAGGCGCTCAGGGCAGTGATCACGGGCACAGGGGGTGGCCCGGACCTGATGGGGATCATTGAAGTTCTGGGCAGGGATGAAGTAGTTTCG
>WGED01000298.1 GCA_015492915.1 Cyclobacteriaceae bacterium | reverse complement strand
TTTGGAAATATCAGTGTGTAGTTGCAAACTGCACCCGGCATCATTTTATTCTTGACTTAACAGTAGTTAAAGCTCGGAATAGAAAGGTTATTGAGAATTTTGGGTTTATTCAGATTAGTGATTCAGGGTCAATGGTGTTGGTATCAATAAGGCGATTGATGATGGCATAAACGGTAAGGCCCGAAATGGATTTGATCCCCAGCTTCTCGGTGATGTTTTTACGGTGGGAGATCACTGTATGGATGCTGATAAATAATTCACTTGCGATTTCCTTGTTGGTTTTTCCGAGTGCTACCATTTTCAAAACTTCCGTTTCTCGCACTGTAAGGGTATTTTCTGATTTAATATTTTCGGAAGCCCGGGAAGATTTATTCCTTATTACAGCAGAGCAGATGGTCTCTTTGATGTTGGCCTCAGTGTCATGAAGAAAGAGGCATTTTTTGTCATGTTGATCATGGGAACCATCCGGAGGGACAGTGCAAATGAAAATCAGTTCGGGTGGACTATGGCGTGACAGATGACTGAGATACGCTGATAAATCTTCATGCCCGGGTAAATCCTCAATAAAAATAACGAATCTCACTCCATTGAATCCCCTTAAATTTTTTAGTTCCTCTTTTTGGGCAAACGTGATAATATCCCCGTCGTAGATTTCCCGGATATATCCGGTGATCCCCGCTCTGATTATTGGTGAATTGTGAAGTATGACCGGGCGATTATCCATTTTTGATCGCTTTTTCGATATCCATCACTTTCGGGACGAGTATTTTATCTTCTATCCGCGCATGGTCCTGGAGGTCGCGTTCAAACTGGAAAAGCTCGAAAAGGAATTCATTGCAGTCGTGATCGTTGTAATTTGGCTTCAGGTATTTGATGATGATATTTTTGAGGTCAAAAAGTTTTTCGTCAACATTGGTGTGCTCCTTTTCAAAACTTTGGATGGAATAATTTCTGACGGATTCCGGCAACGGCCTGATATTGAGGTCATAAGCTTTTTGCAATTCAAGTACATATGGGAAGGCATTCTCTTCTTCATCATTGATATGGGCGATGAGTTCTTCTTTATATTTATTATAAAATGTCTGTATCACCTTCAGGTCATCGGACGCACTGTTGGCTACCAGGCGACTGAGCAGAAATTCAATTTTCGGTATCCTGACCTGAATGAAGTCGAGGTGTGATTTACGCAAATAGTCTATGATAAGCACAGAAGAAAACGCGCGCAGTTCCTCTTCAGGAAAATATTCATGGTTATGGAAGGCATTGACAATCGCGAGAAAAAAATTCATGTCGATGCCTTTGTCAGCACAGATATCACCAACCGTCATATCGCCAAAGCCAAGCCTGACTCCGAAGCGATTGATGACCGGCAGCAGCAGATAATTGCTGTGAATCAGGTCGGTCATTCTGGTATTTTTATCAAAAAGTTCCATTTCAAAAGGTTTGCCCGGCAAATTTAATAATCAAAAAAATAACTAACGTGCTGTATATATGTTTTATAAACATCGGCATATTGCCAAATTGTTAAATAAAAATTTAAATCATGGCCGGAATCAGAGAAGGGGACAGGTTGCCCCGGTTTAAATTGCCTAATCAGGATGGAAAGATTATCGATATTGCCAGGCTTACAGAGCAATGGCTCGTGATTTATTTTTACCCTAAAGATGATACGCCCGGCTGTACAAAAGAGGCTTGTACTTTTCGTGATCAGTACCATCTGTTTACCGATGCCGGGGCAAAAGTGTTTGGCGTCAGCGCGGACTCTATAACTTCGCATAAAAAGTTTAAGGTAAAATATCGCTTGCCGTTTGACCTCCTCTCGGACGAGAACAATAATGTCAGAAAATTATTCGGCGTGCCTTCCGATCTCTTTGGATTGATCCCCGGCAGGGTGACCTATGTTGTTGACCCTAAAGGAATTGTAAGGCTTGTGTTTAACAGTCAGTTAAATACATCGAAGCATGTCGAAAAGGCACTTGAGATTATCAGGGGGAATTAAGATAATCCGGTTTCAGTCTTTTTTGTTTTTCTTTTCAAATTCCATGGCAATCGAATTAACACAATAGCGTAATCCGGTAGGCTTCGGACCGTCTTCGAAAACGTGGCCAAGATGTCCTCCGCATCGACCGCATAAAATTTCCGTTCTTTTCATGCCATCGGAATTGTCGGGACGCAGCACCACAGCATCCTCATCGATCGGTTTGTAAAAACTCGGCCATCCCGAACCGGAGTGATACTTTGTCTTCGAATCAAACAGGGGGTTGCCGCAGGCAGCACACCTGTAAATCCCCTTTTTGTCATAGAGATAGTATTTTCCGGAAAACGCGTATTCCGTACCTTTCTCCCTGAGCACCTGATACTGCTCGGGTGTTAGGATTTTTTTCCATTCGCTGTCGGGCTTTTCAATTTCGAAAGTTGTTGAGGTTGAGTTATTTTCAGTCACCGATTTATCACCCTTTTGCTGACAGAATGATAGCTGACTGAGGATCAGGATGCTGATGACAGGAATGATTGCTTTTTTCATTTTCCGGTTATTTTGATGAATTGATGTCTTGACAGATAAACTTATAATTCACCAAAAAAGTTTGGTGACTGCACGGCGACATTTGAAAAACATTAACAGTTTGTTCTGCCGATTCCATGAAAAATCAGTGATTATTTTACTGTGTATTTCGTGGGTGGACCCCCACGGCTTCATGGATATTCAACTTCGCATGTCAAGTTTAGCCTACATCGGAAAAACAAGAACGATTCCATGAAAAAACAGCTATTTTTTCTTCTTTTCGGGGCCGGGTATCTTTTCGAAGGCCTTTCTTACCACATAGTTGATCACGCGTTGTGCGTCGTCAATATCACCTGATTCTACCTTGGCGATACTCTCGAGGATCAGCAGGTTTCTCTTCCGGTCCACAACATCGAATGTGACATGTGCCTTGGTGACATTTCGTTGATACGACGATGGTGCTGCGATCGAAATGCCTACTGCTGTGCCGTACGGACTTGCAGCGCCGTAATATCCGACACCACCCGCATTTGAATTGATCGCCTCGCGACGGTTGATGGTGGAGTATATGTTGATCAGGAGGTCAGGATTGTCCGATGACCGCTTTATGCCTTTCCGGCCCAATTCAAGCTCAATACCCATTAGCAGGCGCCGCATGTTTACTTCCTTCATTTTTAGTTGATCTTCTTTGATTTCATAAAAGTCGAAAGTTTTATACTGCGAGAAATCCACGCTTTTGTCATAGTCGGTGTGTACCCTCATCGTGCTGCCACACTTAAACAGCGATAAAGCCAGCACGAAGAATATGAT
>WGED01000297.1 GCA_015492915.1 Cyclobacteriaceae bacterium | reverse complement strand
TCCACAGACTGTCATTAATTAAAAATTTATACTCAATATGTCCACTCACTCCATACAATTCGACGACCCAGGTTGTATCCCGTTTCTGCATGGGCAAGATACTCCAATTCATACTTGCAGTGGAACCGAATGATACGGTTGAATAATCTGAATTTTTTAAGTGGAACTCATATATACCATCGCGTTCGAGAATTGATGGCGGCAATTCGTTTGAGAGTTTCTGATTTGATTCGCATGCTATGAAGAAAAAAAAGGAAACAAGAAAAGCAAAGCGATATTTCATGTTCATATTCTCACTTTTAAGTATCTAATAATCTGTCAACAATCTGTTCAGCGACTCCGAGAAAACCTTTTTCAACGAGCTCTTCAAACGCGACCATTGCAAAGGGTGGTAAACTCGTTTTCGACTCGACATATTTTCGCGTGCGTTCGATTAAGTCTGGAGGATCAGTTTTATTGTAAATCACGATGGTATGATCGGGGATTACCGCTAAGAAAAAAAGCTCGGAGAAGAGCAAGTGATAAGAATAAGGATCAGGGCTAAGCAGGCCACTTTGGGCCCCTGTCAGAATCACATCATGGTTTTCTTTATCCATCTCCGAAAGAACGCGCCGTAGAAAAGGAATATGGTAATGCATAGGTAGATTTAGTGAAGTTTCATGACCATATCCTGATGGGAATGTAAAATCGATGCCAAAACACCCACTCTGGTGTTCAGTGCCAATTTGAGCAACTCTCAAGTTTCGGTTTTGCAATTCATAGCGTAAAGCAAGCTGCAAAGTGAATTTGCCTTGTTGAGAACTTGTGCCGATGACACATACAATAGGTGTATCGAAAGCCCTTTTCTCCGGCACATTTTCAAATACTCTTTGGGCAATCTCCTGCGTTAACTTTGGTATTTTTAGCCATAAGTCTTCTTTTGAAAAACTGCTCACCCAGAACTCTTCATCATCAGGCGGTAAAAACGAAAAGACATTTTTTTTATGTCTAAGCGCATACCGGAGCGTACTTTCTAACAAGTTCCTTCCTTGTGCCCGACTGGCCTTATCAAGATAACCGACAATTAAAGTATCAATGTCTCCAGCATCTTCGGGTAGCCCTTGATGTATATGAAATGCCCGATCACAGTTTTTTAAAACGTCATGCGTAGATTTACCGGAATTTTTGCTGAATTTCAAATCTGCAACCCACGAGATCGAATAAGGCAGTTTATCTGCAAAGTGTACAAATCCATGTGATTCTTTATAGAATGGGTAAATACCAACATTACGAATTTTGGATTGGAAAGAATTCCAGGGTATTTCGTCAGAGCGATCGAGATCGACAGATATTGTTTTTACGGCATGTTTTTTCAGATACGCCACAGTATTTTGATAACTTAACTTGGTATTCGAAGTTAACCAATTTTGAATAATCTGCCGTGTGCAAAGGACTGTTGCAAAGCTCGAGCCTCCTATGAATATTTGCTTATTATTTCTCCATTTCACTCTCTGCTTATTCCCCCGGAAAATCACATGACATCTTTTATTATTCTCCCAATGCCATTCATTTTGTGACGCAATTTCACCACCTTTAACACTAATCGCTTTTTCAAAATTAGCAGGCCATGTCGTATAGTCATATTCGTTCCAGGCACAAACTACGATTATATTATGTGCAGTAACGGCATCAAATTGTTCTTGCAATGCAGATTGCGCTCCCGGATCAATGGATCCAAAAGAACAATTTATAAGATCGACTTCGTCTTTGAGTGCTAATCTAAATGCATCATTTAGTTTTCCAAATGATATGCTATCCTGGGCATCAAAAATTTTATAGATATAAATTCTAACATGTTCAGGTGAAAGATATCGTGTCAACAGATCTGCGCAGGCAGTTCCATGACCTATTTCATCATCAAAGACATCACTGATTATCTCGCTTCCCTTTATTGACAGCCCTTTCTCTACGAATTTGCCGAGACGATTGCTACGAGTGCTTAAGCCGCTATCAATGATTCCTATTCGTATTTGTTGTCTGTTTTTCATTCTCTGTATTTATTTTTCTTGTAAATATGTATTTTTCAATTCGAATTCGTTCCCGTTTGTTGCGGAAAGATATTTTTCATGCTCGATGACGACAGAGCGACGTTTCTCCAGCCAAGCCAATAATGGCTCTCGAATGGATAGTTTTAAATTTGAATCTAAGGAATTGAGGCCCTCATCAACTACAACATAAGGCGAATCCTTCACGACTGCTGCAATTAAGACAACAGCCTGCTTTTGCCCTCTTGACACCTTCTCTGAGTGATCTGAAATTGGCGTGGTGAGCCCATCTTGAAACAGCGCCAAAAGAGCCGCGAGACCATTTTTTTTAATTATCGTGCACACTTCCGGCTCAGAAATATTTTGACCTGAAATAATTCGAATATTGTCCAACAAGCTTCCATCAAAAAGTACAGGATCTGACGGGATCAAAAACCATCTTTCTGATATAATCTTTCCTGCTAAATCATCATAGCCCGATAAAATGTGGGCAAGTGTTGATTTTCCCGTACCATTCTTTGCTGATAAAAAGAATAGATAGTTATTCTGATCAGGAAGTTTTACTCCTTCCTTTAAGCTGCCATTAAAGAATGGATGGGTGATTTTATCTCTTGTTGAATTTAAATCAGCCAAATCTTTTGCGGCATAGGACAAAATTTCCTTGATGCGGATAACTGCAACGCGATCTATTTTGCCTGTGACAATTAAATTTGCAACATTGATTGTTGAATCGGTAGCTCGACCAGCAAACATCACAATCGCGAAGAGAGTACCAGTACTGATATTCGAAATAATGAATTCAGTTTTCAATATCCAAAGCACGGCAAGTGTGCCAACCAACAAGTTTGCCACAGAAAGGCTTGTGTTGGCTATCTGCATTTGATTGACAAAACTGACCTGCTCCTTTTTCATTCTGTTTGCCAATATGCTATAAGATTGCATATAGAATGGCCGCAAATTCCAGGAAAATGTAAGTGAAATGTTGTGGATAGCTTTTTGGAAAGTCTGCATAAAAGATGAAGCCAACTGTCGCAGCTTCACTGCACGGGTATTTAAAAAATTGTTCCCCCAATACGTAATCAAGAATATTGTGGGAATAAAAGCGAGTATGAGATATCCAATACGCGGCAAAAGATAAAATAGGATGACTAACGTTCCTGCCAGGGAAGCAAACTGAAAAAGCACCGAATGAGTGAAATCAATGATAAAAGATTTTGTAGACACAATATCCTGAGTAAGTCGAGTTAGAACATCATTTGGGTAAAATTTTTGCCAGAAGCTCCTTCTCTGTTGTTGGGCGAAATTGTAGACTTGGGAGGTTACGTCTATAATCAGAGATTCTCCGACCCAGGCAACGAATACGCTGTATCCCCAGGAGATGCCAAGCTGCAAAAGGATGATTGATGCTAAGATAATAGCAGCAAATAGAAAAGAATCCACTGAGTCACGATTATAAATTGAATCAATAACTTCACGAAATCTTAATGGAATCTGGAATTGGCACAAAAGCAATAATCCCGACATCAAAAGAATCAAGAACTCTTGCTTGAGATATTTTCTCCAAAACGGGAATGTAAATTGAAAAACCAGTTTAAAATCTTGCAAAATATTATCCTAGTGATTGGAAAGTCGTATAGTACAAATGTGCGTGAAAAAGAACGAAAGTTCCTTCTATATGGAGGAATACTTAAGTGCTTCCTGGTGCTTATTCCATCCCCGTATCCAAACCGCAACCCAGTGCTCCTCCTCAGCCAGCCTGCGTAGCTCGCTGTAGCAGATACCGAGATGGCTCTGCAGGCTGCGGCGGTAGTCGCCAGGGGTGTCCGGCAGAGGGGAGGTGCGGATGCGCTCCTGCTTGCGTTTCCCCTCTTCCTGCATGCACCAGGCCGTCAGGTAGAAGAGCCGCATGGTGCGCAGTATGGCGCCCGGTTCGATACCGAAGAGCTCGACACATTTGCGCCGCATGCTGCGTACGGTCATGCAAAACTGTTTGGCCAGTCCATCCCGGCTCAGGCTGCACAGCGCCTTGCCGTCAAGTGAACGAAAAAAATCCGTCCAGCGTTTGCGATCATCCTGCAGCGCTGCATCCCGGGTTGCCGGATAAAAGAACTGCGGCAGCAGGGGCGCGGAAAGATCACCGCTGACAAAGCGCAGCCAGTGTGCGAACTGTGCGCTTTCACACCAGGGAATCAGTGCCACGCCGGGCGGCAGCTCGCGCGG
>WGED01000296.1 GCA_015492915.1 Cyclobacteriaceae bacterium | reverse complement strand
CTCTTTTGTCTCCTACCAACCACCATGAATGATTATTGACCGCTATTCAGGGGAATCTGTTTCTGTTCCTCCATCAAATTTAACGAATACGGATAATGTGAGTTCAGACATCCCCGGTGCAAATTTTTGATCATTTTTTTATGTAAATGAAAATCATCAATCCTTTATGAAAACAGTAATAATTTCTAGCAGATTTTTGGACCATATCCCTATGTGAAAAAAGATTTTCTATGAAGCTCCAACAATCAGGAAGAGTTTTTCGTATTTTTAATCAGATGCCAAACTGTAAAATATTGACATCGGATGATTTGCTGGAGGACAACCTCCAAGAAGCTTAATTTCGTAATTAAGCAGCAATGTGAAAAAATTGCTAACATTAATGCCTCAGCATTAAGTAAGAATGGCGGAACAGTTTCCGCTATTCTTATTTTCGGCTATTTCAAAACCAAAAACACCATATGTGCGGACGATACACGATCATAGCAAAGGCGGAAGAAATTGAAAAACGGTTCAAGGTCGAAGTACCCCCCAATTATCAGCCGCATTATAATGCTGCGCCTTCCCAGATACTTTCAGTCATCACCAACGAGCGACCTGAAGGAATATCCTTTTTCCAGTGGGGGTTGATCCCTTCCTGGGCAAAAGACATGAAAATTGGCTCAAAACTCATAAATGCCCGCGCAGAAAGCATTGCCGAAAAGCCCGTTTTCAGGAATGCTTTTAGAAAAAGGAGATGCCTTGTGATCGCCGACGGGTATTATGAATGGCACAAAATCTCGAAAACGAGCAAGATGCCATATCGCATCACAATCGATACGAACAGGTTGTTTTCTTTCGCCGGACTGTGGGAGATATATCACAATGAAAATGACTCTCCCATTCATTCTTTTACCATTATCACTACTAAAGCGAATGAGATTATATCCACACTTCATGACAGAATGCCTGTTATTCTTTCCCCGGAAGCAGAGAGACTTTGGCTCGATCCCAGGACACCGGAAAAGGACTTACACAGCATCCTCCAGCCATTGGAAGCAGAAAAGGTCAAATACTATCCTGTATCCCCTTTGGTGAATTCAGTTGCCAATAATGACCCCCGCCTGATCGAAGAAACTCCTGCGACTGATCAACACGGGAATTTATCATTATTTGACCAATGACAGAGAGGGGATAATTTCAATTGTTATAATCGTTCAATTATATAAATTGATTAGATTTGCAGCGAAACAGAATTTCCTATAGCTGGTTGCTGCAAGTTTAATCACAGGGCTTTTTCTTTCTCCGGCTCTGCAAATACTTAGGTAAAGAATGATGATTTCCAGAGAGAAAATTTCTGATAATTATCATATCGGCTTACGGAACAATGAGAAATTATAGATATTAGCTTAATGAAAAATTCACGAATTGTTGGAGTGGGGCATTATGTGCCCGAACGGGTAGTAACAAACCAGGATCTTGAAAAACTCATGGATACAAGCAATGAGTGGATCATAGAGAGAACAGGAATTCGGGAACGCCGATTCTTTGATTATAAAAAAGACACCTGCTCCAACATGGCTACAAGAGCCACTAAAATGGCACTGGAAAGAGCGGGGGTAGATGCCATGGAAATTGATCTGATCGTGTTTGCTACTATTACACCTGATTATCTGTTCCCCGGATCGGGCGTACTGATGCAGCGCGAATTAGGCCTTGATAAAAAGACTATTCCGGCCATAGATATCCGAAATGCCTGTTCAGGATTTATCTATGCGCTTTCAATTGCTGACCAATTTATCAAAACAGGAATGTATAAAACAGTAGCGGTAGTCGGCTCGGAAATTCAGTCATCTGCTATGGAATTCTCGGACAGACAGCGGCATGTATCGGTCATCTTTGGCGATGGTGCAGGTGCTGTCATCTTGCAAGCAACTGGTGAAGAGGGAAAAGGAATACTTTCTACCCATATGCATGCTGATGGTACTTTTGCCGAGGAGCTGTATGTAAAGGACCCCGGCAGCAGCCGTAAAAATGAAGAGCGGCTTACACCCGAAATGCTAAAAGGCGAGTCGATCCGTGCTCATATGAATGGCAACCTTGTTTTCAAACATGCAATCGTCCGGTTTATTGAGGTAATCATGGAGGCGCTCAATACTAATGGGAAAACCAAAGATGATATAGACTTGTTGATTCCTCATCAGGCCAATCTGCGAATCAGTAATTTTGTACAACAGAAGCTCGGCTTGAGTGACGATCGGATTTACAACAACATACAGCGATACGGAAACACAACTGCCGCTACTATTCCTATTGCTCTGAGTGAAGCGTGGGAAGAGGGCAAACTAAAGGAAAATGATCTGGTGTGCCTGGCAGCTTTTGGAAGTGGATTTACCTGGGCCTCAGCCCTTATCAATTGGTGACAACCAACATATTTTTTATAAACGATGATAACGAAAAACTACAACCCCAGTCCCCTCGAAGTGAAATTTGTTGAGGTTTTACATGAATTGAGGGAAGAAATAAATGCCAAGCTTGACGGCTTTTCGATAACCGGTGTAGAATCAAATAAGAATCTGGACAATCCGATTATCGAATTTTATCTTCAGGATAATGATGGAGACGCCCATGATCTTATATTGAAAATTATTCAAAAGCCTGATAAAACAGAATTTTAGATCATTCTCACAGTATTCCTGTCAGTGTCTTTTCTTATTATATTTATTTTTTGTGAGTTTGGCTTTTTCGAGAATATCGAAATAATAGATAGCAGAGAGGGATAATACATTATTTGAGAATTGAAAATAATCAACCAATCCCAGTCCGGGGATGCTGCCACCTTCAGGACCGGCCATGTATGTATTACCTAAAGAAAACCTGAAATCCAGTGCCAGGTTATTACCGTTTTCGAGATCCCAACTCATTCCCCCTCCCATCGCCACGCCGATCTGGGTACGATTCGGATTTTCGACATTCATGATATCCGAAGCAAACTCTTTATTTCCAAAATCTATTTTATAATCATAGTCAATTATGATATCTCTGTCCGGTTCATAAACACTAAAAGTTCCTTTTCCACCCATCCAGAAATTAAGTTCCGGGCCAAGCTGAACATACCAGTCAAAACGACGTTGTTTAAACTTATATCTGAACATCACAGGTATGTCAATAAAATGGTATGTGGCTTTATTGGTCTCGTATACATTGTCATCGCTTTTTATATATTTTCCCTTTTGCGAATAAGTCACTTCTGCGGTCAGCCCAAAATTCTTCTCGTTGTGCATGATATATACCATGCCACCTGTAAAACCCGGCTTATATTGCGAACTATGCAAATCCTTGTACTCAGAATCACCAAATGCTGCCCTGGTTGCGTTGACTCCTGCTTTCAGACCAAGATACGATTGACTATAGGCTGTTTCGTGTAGAATGCAAGTGGCAGTAACCACAGTTAAAAATATTATACGAACAATGAGTCCTGACACTATCCTGTTTCAGTTAAAAATTTAATAATTGCTTTATCCTGGTAAATATTTTTAGTCAAACCAGTGAATAAATCTCGTCTTTCAAAGATAAGTAAATGCCTTAAACCTTGATTGTCCAATATTGATGTTAAAGCCACAGTCAAAACACAAGTAATTTTTCATTGAAAGTTGAACAATTCTAAAAATACCTTTGATTCTTCCAAGTCATTAGCATTTGAATATTTAAATTATATATTGATATATTCATATTATCGGGTAATTCCTTTAATCTGAAGCGCATTAATTAATTGAAGAAAAAATCTTGTGACCGGGGATGGATTTAGATAGATAAAAACAATGAAAATTAATGCTAAGCAGGGTAATAATCGATAAAACGAATAAAAATTACAACTACGGTCATCCTTTAAACTTGGAAATTACCTCATTATTGACCAATTTTCTATTACTAATTCTGTCAGGCCATCCGTTCATAGCACATCACTTCATATTCAAGCATTATTTAGCCTTAATCTGCCGGATTTTGAAGCTAAATAATTTTTATAATTGAACAATTTATGAGGATATTACTCCACATATTAATATTTTTTGCAGGTGTGCAGACTCTTCTCGCCCAGGATGTTCCCCTGAATAGCCAGATTTTCCTGAATCCATATTATTACAATCCGGCTTTTGCAGGTTTTGAAGATCGGCCTGCATTCAATTTCTACTACCGCCAGCAATGGACCGGGATACAAGGAGCTCCCAATACAGTGGGTTTCAATTTTCATACAATTTTCAAAAAGAAAATCAATTTTGGCGTATATATCATGAATGATAAAAGAAGCATTCTCAATACGTCAAGAGCATTGGTTACTTTTGGTTACCGTGCCAGTTTTGGTGATTTTCATTATATCAGTTTCGCCTTATCCGGTGGCGTCGGATTCAATACCATAGACCTCGATGCTATAGATCCAAATGATCCGGCCCTCGTTGATGCGCTCGACAATAATCTATTCCTGGATGGAAATGCAGGAATCAACTATTATAACAATGGCTTCAATCTCGGGATTTCGCTTCCGAGAATTTTCAAAACAAAAACACTCAGCAACACAACCTTTGACCCCGGAGAAATAAGTCCGTTAAATGATGTGATTCTCATGACCAGTTATAAATGGGAGATATCTGAGGAAAGGTTCGCCTTTGAGCCTTACCTGGTGTATTTCTATAAAAAAGATCTTCCGGGTCAGTTCGAAGTGATCGGCAGACTGATTTTCGCTGATATTTTTTCAATTGGTGCATCATACAGGCAGGATTATGGTATCACCGCACTCATCGGCCTCAACATCAATGACAATTTCAAATTCGGGTATGCCTATGAATTTTTTAATGTTTCACCGGCAAAATTCAATAATGGCAGTCACGATCTTCAACTATCATTTATCATCGGCAAAGGTGAGAAAAAAGGCAGGATCAATATGATCGAAAAAAGGAGAAGTATGTTACGTTCCATGGGCAAGCTGCCCTACCGGCAAAAACCAGTTCAAAAGCAATATCAGGTTGAGAAAGATCCTTTTGAGGAACAAACCGAGACATACAGCGAGGAACAAGCTCTTAATGATTTGCTTCAAAGCATGAATGAAGAAGAGACTTTCACTACTGATACGGCAGGCGTGGAAGATATTGAACCCCAGGTGCAAGAAGATACGATCGATATTTTTAATATTCAATTTGACGAAGAACCGGAGCCTCCGCTTGAAGTAGCACCGCAAATTGCTCCACCTCCCAAATCACAACCCAAACCTGAGATTTCTGAGGAAAAGGCATTGATCCGCCAAATAGAAGAGGAAGCAGTAGAAGAGTTTACTTTTATCGAGGAAGATGAATTAAAAGATACAACTGAAGTGGTAACTGAACCTGAAGTTGAAGAATATATTGAACCAACGCTCGACGAAGAAGGATTGTACATAGGACCCACAGAGGTGGTTAAAGGC
>WGED01000295.1 GCA_015492915.1 Cyclobacteriaceae bacterium | reverse complement strand
TTTTTTATTTATCCGTTTAAGGTGTACTTCCTCCGCGGCGATGGCGAAAACAATCAGGTGCTCTTTTCCGTTTCAAAAAAGAATTTCAAAAAAGCCGTGGATCGCAATCTCATCCGCCGCCGCGTGAGAGAGGCTTACCGCTTAAATAAAAATTTATTGAATAAAGAAAATAATTTTTCATTGTCCATCGCCCTGATTTACCTTAGCAAAGAAATTCTTCCTTTCAGGGAAATCGAGAACAAACTAAAACAGGTTTTGCTTCGTTTGAATAAAGTCGCACTAAATAATAATGCCGAATGAAAAAGTTTAAATTCCTTTCACTCCCGATAGTCCTGGTCGTTATAGCAGGCTTCTTTTCTTTCAATAATCCAGATGAGCGATATTTCGAGATCACTAAAAATCTCGACATTTTTGCCACATTGTTCAAAGAGGTCAATGCCTTTTACGTGGATGAGATCAATCCCAACGATTTGATCAAAACAGGTATCAATGCCATGCTGGCGTCACTCGATCCCTACACAAATTATATTCCTGAGGATGATATCGAGGATTACCGCACCATCACCACAGGGCAATACGGGGGCATTGGAGCGGTAATCGGTCGCAGAAGCGGTAAAAATATGATACTGATGCCATATGAGGGATTTCCTGCACACAAAGCGGGGTTGAAGATCGGCGATGAAATACTGAAGGTGGATAATGTGGACGTAAAGGATAAAACAACTTCCGAAATCAGTCAGCTGTTGAAAGGGCAAGCCAATACAAAATTGACCATTACCATAAAAAGATATGGCGTGGAGGAGCCGATAACCCTCGAGCTTACCAGGGAAAAAATCACCATTGACAATGTGCCGTATTTTGGAATGATAAACGATGATATAGGTTATATTAAGCTTTCAGATTTCACCACCAACGCAGGGAAAGAAGTAAAGAAAGCCCTGGAACATCTGAAAAAAGAGGGCGCTCAAAAGATCATCTTCGACCTCAGGGGTAATCCCGGCGGCTTGCTCAATGAGGCAGTCAATGTCTCAAATGTATTTCTGAACCAAGGGCTTGAAATTGTAAGCACCAAGGGCAAGGTGACCGAATGGAATAAAACATACAGGGCACTTAACCAGCCGGCCGATACAGAGATACCCATTGCAGTATTGGTAAATGGGAGAAGTGCATCTGCTGCTGAGATCGTGAGCGGTGCAATCCAGGATTATGATCGCGGCGTACTCGTCGGGCAGAGAACATTCGGAAAAGGGCTCGTCCAGGCCACCAGACCACTCACTTTTAATTCTCAACTGAAAATCACCACAGCAAAATATTACATTCCCAGCGGTCGTTGTATTCAGGCAATAAACTACAGCCACCGTAACCCCGACGGAAGTGTTGGTGTAATTCCCGATTCATTGAAGTCAGCCTTTAAAACTAAAAACGGCAGAACGGTTTATGACGGAGGCGGGATCAATCCGGATATAGAAATCAAGCCGCCGATGCCCGCACCCATCACCATTAGTCTGGTGAGCAAAGGGCTGGTCTTTGATTATTCGTTAAAGTATTATCATGAACATGAGACGATTCCTCCGGCTAAAGAATTTAAGTTGAGTGATGAGGAATACCAGGACTTCGTTAACTGGCTCAGCGATAAGGATTACGATTATACCACCAAAGTGGAAAAAACCATCGAATCATTGCGAAAATCAGCCAAATCAGAAAAGTTTTATGAAAAAATAAAGGAGGAGATCGACCATCTCGAGTCGCAGGTCATGCATAATAAAAAGCAGGATCTCATGGAATTTAAAGACGAGATCAAAAGCATGCTTGAACAAAGCATTGCCGAACATTATTATCTGATGAAAGCAGATTTCGAATGTTCATTTGATGATGATGTACAAATTAAGGCAGCCATCGATGTGCTCAATGATCAGCCGAGGTATTCCGCTTTATTGACATCAGCAAAAGAATAAAATTTACAGTGACATGATCATAATGGCAGCTTCCCGCTGCCATTTTTGTTTACATATTGCCAAAGCTCGGGCAGGATTTATAAATTGCACGGCACAGCAAACAGTTATTGTATGGCCCTTATACTGAGTATCGAAACAAGTACACCCGCATCAAGCGTCGCCCTTCATGAAGATGGCGAGCTTATTTCTTCGGTACATATCCATCTCAGCAAATCGCATTCTCAATATCTGACTCCCTCCATTGACAGTTTATTCAAATTAAGTGGTTTATCTATGAAAAGTATTGATGCCGTGGCTATTTCCAAAGGGCCCGGATCTTATACAGGCTTGCGCATCGGCACCTCCACCGCCAAAGGCGTCTGCTATGCCCTCGATGCCAGGCTGATTGCCATAAATACCCTGAAATCCATGGCCCATGGCATGGCAAAATACTATGAGAAAAACACCATTTTGTGTCCCATGATCGATGCGAGGCGCATGGAAGTATATTGCCTGGTAACAGATACGGACTTAAACACCCTCGAACCAACACAGGCTAAAATAATCGACGAAAATTCATTCTCACCTTTGTTAGAGAAACATAAGATGGTGTTTTTCGGCAACGGGGCCATGAAATGCAAGCCTTTACTGGGTCATTATAGAAATGCCATTTTCATTGAAGGTGAGTATCCTTCGGCAGAACACAGCGGCACATTGGCCTGGAATAAATGGAAAAAGAAACAATTTGAGGATGTGGCTTATTTTGAGCCTTTTTATCTCAAAGACTTCGTCGCTAAAAAAACCTCCCGTAAATCTGCACTGTAACAACTACTACCACAGTGCATTCAGTATTTACGAGGAATAAAATATTGTTGTTATTCGTTAATTTTTTTTAACGTTTTTTTATCCGCTTATCTATAGTTTAATGAACATTTAATCCAAATTCATTGACAATTACGAAAAACATAAGTAATATGCCAATGATATATGGATGATTAAAAACCTTGTAAATTCAGCCTGGACACCCATTTTTTTATTTTGCCCGGCGCCCGGATTTATAAAGGTTTCTATTGTTTTATTATTTAAGGCAACATTTCACGTTTGTCGATTAAATGAATGTACAACTTTAACCTACTCGTTATGCGTAATTATCTACTTGCTGCGATGATGCTCTTTTCCTTTGCGTTTACCTTCGCACAGGAAAGAGTCGTTACCGGAACGGTAACAGATGCGGAAACCGGCGGCCCGGTTCCCGGAGCCAATGTGGTTGTTAAGGGTACCACAACAGGTACCGTCACCGACATGAACGGAAAATACTCAATCACTATTGTAGAAGATGGTGCCGTGCTTGTTTTCTCTTTTGTCGGTTATATCACCCAGGAAATTGAGGTCGGAAATCAATCCGTCATCAATGTAACGCTTCTCCCGGATATCACTGCACTTTCTGAGATTGTGGTGGTAGGATATGGCACCCAGGAAAAGAAAGAAATTACTTCTGCAGTAGCCAGCGTAAAGGAAGAAGATTTCAATGTTGGTAATGTCCAGAATCCTACTGCTCTTATTCAGGGTAAAGTAGCCGGCCTGACCATTGCCAGACCAGGCGGTAACCCCAACGCCGGGTATGAAGTGCGATTAAGAGGATTGTCAACATTAGGTGCAAATACCCAACCTCTTATTGTGGTTGACGGGGTAATCGGTTACAGCCTCGACAACATTGACCCGAACGATATCGAGTCGATCGATGTATTGAAAGATGCTTCGGCCGCAGCTATTTACGGAACACGCGGCGCCAGCGGTGTGATTCTGGTTACTACTAAATCCGGTGTTGAAGGACAATCGAATGTCGATTTCAACGCTTATGTGAACATGGAATCTCCATATCGCTTCCAACCAGTCTTGTCCGCCAGCGAATGGAGAGATTTATCCCAGGAAGTAGGCCTCGGTACTGATTATGGCGCCAGTACAGATTGGCTTAAAGAAATTACCAGTACGGCTGTAAGCCAGGTTTATAACATGGC
>WGED01000294.1 GCA_015492915.1 Cyclobacteriaceae bacterium | reverse complement strand
GAACAGAAACAGATTCTCCTGAATAGCGGTCAATAATCATTCATGGTGGTTGGTAGGAGACAAAAGAGTGTGGTTTGGGTGGTAGTGAGAGGGGGTGGTCGATCCGCCCCCTCTGTGTGTATCTGTTCCATTTTTATAATATAATATTACCATGATTTCGTCAAAATCCTGTTCGATGAATCCCATGAGATTTTTACCTTTTTTCACACCCGGGGAAGCAAGGTAGATCAGGAGGGTGGTTGGCGCCACTTCGGTTTTGCGGGCTATGCTGCTGAGTGGCATTTTGGGGATTAATTTTCCATTCTCACAATCGGGGTATATGATGATTTTTCCTTTGTATTTATTGCCGGGTATGCAAAATCAAAGGCAGGTTCAAACTTATATGACAGTATGTCGTTTTACGATGAGTAAAAAGGATTGTAAAGTAAAAATAAATATGAAGGGCAAGGTAATTTTTCTATTTTTGTACATTCTAAAAAGCAGGAGGGATTTTTCACTCCTTTCTTCATAAACAACAGGTGAATTCAAAAAGCTTATTTAAAACTTCTAATGAACATAGATCTATGAGAAATTTTCATCATTTAACCATTTTTATCTTTATCGCTTTTGCGAGCGTGGGAATATTTTCTTGCAAGAGCCAGAAAAAATTAGCTGCCGAGCAAGCCGCTGCCGCGGAAGCGAGAAAAATTGCCAAAGCCAAAGCTGACCTTGAAGAATTACTCAGTGATAATTCGGGATTGTCGCTGGATGAGAAGGAACAAAGGTTGAAGACCATTAAGGATATGAACATTCAGGATGATGAGGTGCAGCAGCTTATTGTGAAAGTTGAAGAAAAATTGAAGCGTGAGCGTGATGCTCTTGCTGCCAAAGAGAGGGCTGAAAGACTGGCCCGTGAGCGGGAAGAACAGCTCCGGCGTGAGGGAGGCCCCAAAGGATTAGGCGATTATTTCAATCTGATCGCTAACAGTCCGAACCTTGCCACAGCCAATCGTTACATCGACGAAGCACTCGGTCTTTTTGCGTCAGACGATGTGCCGGTGCTTATCATCATCAGCAAGTCAGGTGGCACGGTTGACTATGACAGGCCGACGACGATCAGGAAATACCTCGAATATCTGAAAGATCAGAAGATAAACAGGAATAAGATCGAAAACGTGATCTATGATGCCAATGGCAAGATCACCGAACTGGAACTGATCAAAAAATAGTTGAATTTTCATAAAATGATATATACTGAAATAATGAAAAATATAAAGATATTTTTGAGTGTGGCCTTGGCGGTAATCTCCACCGTGGCTTTTGCTCAGCCGGAGATCAGCCCGGAACGCAAACAAGCTATAGACTCCCTTGCGCTTGAAAAAGTAAAAGACCTCGGCAAATACATAAGCATCATCGGTAACAAGGAAACGCCGTTTTCAGAGGCCAATCGCGTGATAGAGCGTGCACTCGAATTATTTGCTCCTGGCAGTCAGATGGGTGTTTCTTCCCTCAATCGCAAGGAGATTAAGTATTACGGGATCAGGGAGTATCTGCAAAGACTCATGGCACTCAACTATGACCGGGTCAATATCGAATGGTTCAATGTACAGTACATCAGCGATCTCGTACGGCAGCCGGATGGCCGTTATGTGGGCGTAATCACCATCTATCAGCGCTTTGTCGGCGAATCAGACGACGGGCTCAAATATGTCGATACTACCAAAAAAGATATCACGGTATATGTAGAGCGCAAGCAGACGCAAATCCATGGCAGGCTCATAGGATTCTGGGATGTGTTACTCGGCGACATCAGGGTCACCGAGACAAAGCCGGGATAATATGCCCTTCTGCCAAAATAATCATTTTGTCATGAAAACAGCCGGTGCGGTTATCGTTCTGCAACTCCTGTTTTTCTCTGCCTTTGCCCAGGATATCGGTAAGCATCTGGGCGATGAGAATTTCATGTATGCGGAGACCAAACAGATCAACCAGTTCTTCAGGAGATTTAATTCTGAAGAGGACCTGGAAGGAAAACGCATTTACGAAAATGATCCGCACTACCATAACAAGGAATACCGGGCAAAATACATCAGGATGCTCTTTGACAATGAAAATCCCGACATCAGCAACCAGGTGAAGGAAGAATTTATCAGAGATGTTACGGACGATGCGCACCCCGAATTTCTCGATTATTACGGCGGGCGTTGGTTTGCCGAAGTAGATGCGAAATTCAACTATAAAGGAGAGAGCCGAACAGTGGTGCTTTTTCTCGAGCTTGAGAAGGAAGACCTGGGGATTAAGTGGGTCATCAACAATGTGTATTTTTATCCTTTTTCAAAAATGTTTTTCGCCGATTCGTCGGCTATGCATAAGTTTTTGCATCCTATGAGCCATGAGATCGATTTCATGAATCTCATTAAGGTTTTTCGCGAACCGAATACGGTTGAATATTATTTTAATGAAGATTTCAGGCCTGATTTCAAGACATTGTTTCTCTATGAAGTGAAACAGGGCGATCTGGTTTTTGAGACAATACAAAATGTCACTTTCCATTTTTTCCAGATCAAAGACTGGTATTTTCAGCTCAAAGAATTTAACCGTCCCGGTTATAATACAGGATGGCTGATCTCCAACATTTCAAAGATTCCGGAAGATCAGAAAGGAATGCTTCTCAAATACATTTATTATGAGAATTAGTCTGAGCGATATCAAGCGATTTATCTCCATTTTTTTGTTAAATCTGTTGATGGCATTATCGCTGTTTGCACAGGAAAAGATCGACAAGGAAAAGGTGGATGCTTTATTGCCCGAAGTCAAGCAGATGGTCTCTTATCTTGAATACGTGCTCAATGTGCTGGGCGATCTGGAGGTGAGTGCACAGGACAAGGATGTAATTATCAATGAGACTTATCTCAAGATATTCATGGATGATAAAGTGCAGATTGAAGATGACCTGGATGACAGCCGTGACGTGGTCACTAACAAAGACGTGCAGGCGTACCTGAAAGATGTCGATTTCTTTTTTAAGCGTGTGAAGTTCAGTTTTAATATCCTGGATATAGCACCGGATATCAATCATGAAGGAAAGCTGTTTTTTACGGTCAAACTGATGCGCAACCTGAGCGGTATCACGGTGCAGGGTGACAGTATCAATAATGATCAGGAACGCTATATCGAGATCAATGTCGATGAAGAAAAAAAGGAATTAAAGATCGCCAGCATTTACACCACCAAATTGAGTCGCGACATGGAGCTGACCATTTGGTGGGAGGGGCTACCGATCCAGTGGAAACTTATGCTGGGAGCCGATATTGCTGTTGCGGAAGGTGTATGGCTCTACGAGATCAATTCTTTTACCGATTCGACCTACAACATCGGTGGTCAGATATTCAAAGACACGATCAAGGTGCTGGACCTGGTAAAAAAAGCTGCAAGCAAGGATACGCTTAACCTGTCTCACACGGAAAAACTCACGGACCTCAGGCCATTGATCCAGCTCAAAAATCTGCGTTGGCTTGACATCTCCTCATCGGCTATTACCGATCTTTTTCCGATCAGAAACCTGACCACGCTTGAGTATTTGAATTGCTCAAATACCAAAATTGAAGATCTAAGCCCCTTAAAATATTCCCGGCAATTAAAGGAATTGTACATCGACAACACGCCCGTCACCAACATCACCGTGATCGAGAATTTCGACAATCTCGAGGTGTTGCATCTTTCAAATACGGTGATCGACAGTTTGCCCCCGGTCAGTAAGCTTGCCCATTTGAAAGAACTTGATGCCTCCAGCACCAACCTGGTCGACCTCAACTTTATAAAGCAACTCACTGCACTCGAAAAGCTTGTGTTTTCCAATACCGGTGTGGAGGACCTCTCACCCATCGGTACTTTGAAGGGGCTGAAAATCATTGATTTCTCATACACTAAAGTGAAAGATGTGAAACCACTGGCAGCGTTATCATCGCTCGTAGTGGTTGTGATGGAGCATACAGAAGTCAGTGATATTCAACCGCTGGCAGGCCTGAAAAATCTGAAAGGCATTTATGCCGACAATACAAAAGTGGACCTCGAAGATTTTGTCGGGTTTTACAAAAAGAACCAAAAAACCGACGTGATATTCATGACAGACGAGCTCATTGATTTTTGGGACAAGCTGGATGATGGGTGGAGGGAACTGATCGCATCCAAACTTAACTTTGGTGATACCATTGACCTGCACAGAATACTGAAGATCGAAAGCATCGATCTTCATGGGAAAACGACGATTTTTGATCTCACTCCATTGAAATACATGCCCGTACTCGAGGCCCTCAATTTCTCCGGCACATCCGTAGCTGACATGGAGCCCGTGAAAAATTTGTCGTTTCTCAAGGTGCTCAAAGGGGCGAAAACCGAAGTCACGGGTCTGTCACCTGTTTCGGAGCTGACCAATCTTGTGATATTGGATTTTTCTCATACTTCCGTGGATGACATATCGCCGATAGGCTCTCTGAAATACGTGGACTCACTGATCTTTAACGATACGAAAGTGAAAGATCTTTTGACACTGAACAGGCTTGAGAGTTTTGGTTTTGCGTATTTCGAAAATTCGGCGGTGACCGATGAGGATGTCATGGATTTGGATTTTGATGAACATAAATCGATCGTCGTTTACAAATCCGAAAAGTTGCGGCAATGGTGGGGCGATATGGACGACGCCTGGCAGGATATGTTCAGGTCTGAGGAACATATAAAAGAAAGACCCACGAATGAGCAGTTGCACCGTATCGCCCTCAAACGGGAACTGGAAGCCGAAGGCACATCTTTCAGAACACTCGACCTGCTGCCCGAGATGCCCAGGCTACAGTCGCTTACTTTTAAAAACACAAGGATCAGTTCATTGCAACCTGTTGCTGCGCTAAGAAAATTGAAAGTGTTGCGCTGTCCGGGCAATCCCATCGCGGAGATCGAACCGTTATCCGCCGTTACTACGCTGGAGGTGCTCGACCTCAGCGATACGCGCATCACCAAGCTCGATCCGTTAGCCTCGCTGAATGGCTTGAAGGAATTGTACATTTCGGGGACGAACGTGAAGGATCTCGGGCCTGTCTCAGGACTTTATGAGTTGGAAATCATCGATTTCTCAAAGACGAAGGTGAAGCAAATCAAAGCACTGATAAACCTCGAAAATCTGAGACAAGTAAAGTGCTTCAATAACAAAATATCTCCTAAAAAGATTGCTGATTTCAAGGATGCCCACCCGGAAACGGAGGTGTTGTTTTATTGATTGGATACATTTCGATGGGGAATTGATTATTTATCCCAAAATTCTCACCAGGATTTCGTTATGAGAGGTTAAAGTACAACTTGTCCCGCCAGGGCGGGAAGAAAATCAGCACGATTGATGAGGAAGCATAATGCACCTTTATGGTGACGAATCAAACGTGAACGAAGTGTCTGATTTTGAAGTAATTTAGGCTCGGAATAGAAAGGTTATTGAGAATTTTGGGTTTATTTACAAGATTATATAGTGATTCACGTCACTGCATTTCAGATGCCTTTCAGATATTAACTCTCCTTTCCTGTTGTGGTATGAGAACAATAGATAGGTTTCAATCTTCTGATATATTGATTAATTTCCTTGTTTATTAATTCCGGGAGAAAATTCATATTGATGATCACCTATTTTACTAAATTCTGCGAAAAATATCAGCTCTCCCGTCTGATTTTCTGGGAAGGCTGCAACTCAGGAATTGGCCATTCCGCGGTCCTGCCACACAAGAAGAAATGAAAAACCATCATTTTTTCATGGTCAGAGAAAGGCATTGCAAATGCCTGGGAGATTGTGTCCTTGTCAATAACAAGGCCGAGGAAAACCTTCAACATTTGAATTCATGAAAAATCATCAATTTTTCATAGCCATTGATGCTTCGTGATTGAAGGTATATGGTTATCTTAGTGATATCGAGGTGAAATACATAAAACTCTTCTGATATGAGAAAAAGACAATTTTTAATACCCATGGCGGCCTTGACGGCCTGCATGGTGTTCATCAATGTCAACCTTTGGGCCAATGTAAAGCCGGCAAAGATATTTTCAGATAACATGGTGTTGCAACGGGGCATCAATGCGCCTGTGTGGGGCTGGGCCGATCCAGACGAAAAGATCACCGTGACCATCAACGGCAACAGCATCTCTACCGTGGCAGGTCCGGACGGCAAATGGAAGATCGTCCTGCCTGTCTTCAAAGCCGGAGGACCGTATGAACTGACCATTAAAGGTAAGAATGAAGTAAAGTTCAAAAATATCCTTTTCGGAGATGTATGGATCGCCTCGGGGCAGTCGAACATGGAGTGGCCGCTGGTCAGGGCGAAGAACGGGGAAGAAGAGGTGCAGAATGCCAATTATCCCGAGATCAGGTTGTTTTATGTACCCAAGCGGGTTGGTTATGAACCAAAGGAGGATCTGGACGATGGTGTGTGGGAAGTATGCACGCCTGAGACAGCACAGAACTTTTCTGCAGTTGCTTATTTCTTTGGTCGCGACCTTCATAAGGACCTGAATGTCCCCATCGGGCTGATCAACTGTAACTGGGGCGGCACGCCTGCCGAGGCATGGACGAGCGCTGAGATGCTCAAAGCGTTGCCGGATTTTAAAGACCGTGTGATCGAATTGGAAAATGGGTCGAATTGGGAAGATGACCTTGAGACCAACGCGCAGCGAGCCAGGGAAAAACGTGAGATTATGAAAAACTCATTCAAGGGGCTGGAGTTAGGTGTACAAAAAGTCGGCTACAGCTCTGTGGACTGGCCTGTGGTCATAGCGCCGAATTGGGAGGAAAAGCTTGGGGGTGTCGTGTGGTTGAGGAAAGTGCTCGATATCCCCAAAGAATACAAGGGTCAGGAGCTGAAAATGGACCTCGGACGCCTCTCCAACAACGCGACGGTTTATTTCAACGGTGTAGAGCTCGGGTCTGTCTGGTCGCCTTATTTTGCTGAATTTACCATCCCACCCAAAGTGGTGAAGGCAGGGCGCAACGTGATCACCGTCAGGCTGTACCACGCATGGGCCTCGCCCAATTTTCTGGGGCCCGAAGACCGCATGAAACTCTATGCCCCGGGAGGCGCGGTACTCGAAAACCTCGCAGGGCCATGGAAATACAAATCCGGCATTGAGCCTGAATTTCCTGAAACGGTTAGTTATCACCACTATCCCGCCAGCCTTTTTAACGGTATGTTGTACGCCCTCATCCCCTACGGTATGAAAGGGGTGATATGGTACCAGGGCGAGAGCAATGCGGGTCGCGCCTGCCAGTACCGCTCGCTCTTCCAGGCGATGATCGAGGACTGGCGCGTACGCTGGGATCTGGATTATTTTCCGTTTCTCTTCGTGCAGCTTGCCAATTACATGGATATCCCCGAAGAGCCCGTCGAGGATGACTGGGCGGAGCTTCGTGAGGCACAACTGATGGCGCTGCGACTGCCCAACACAGGCATGGCCGTGACCATCGATATCGGTGAGATGTTCGACATCCACCCGCGCAACAAGCAGGATGTGGGCCACAGGCTGGCGCTGGCTGCCAAAAAGATCGCCTACGGGCAGGATATCGTGTATTCAGGCCCGATTTACAAATCGATGGAAGTGAAAAACGGCGAGGCAAGGATATCGTTCGACCATGTGGGCAAGGGCCTCATGAAAAAAGGTGAAAAGCTGACAGGTTTTCAGATTGCGGGCAAGGACAGGAAATTCCATTGGGCTCATGCCCAAATAGTTGGCGGCAAGGTGTATGTGAGTAGTGACAAGGTGAAGGAGCCCGTGGCGGTGCGTTACGGCTGGGCGCACAATCCGGAATGCAACCTGTACAACAAAAACGGCCTGCCCGCCTCACCGTTCAGGACCGACGACTGGCCCGGCATCACGGTGGGGAATAAATAGATAAAAAGCTCGAAGCTGGAAGCTGGAAGCTCGAAGCCGGAAGCCGGAAGCACAAAATTTCAGCTTTCCGTTATTGCTATTCCATCTTCTCCATGATCTTTTCGAGCTCGTCGACCGTGTCGCGGAGTTTGTCCTTGCATTGCTTTATCAGCGATGCGGCTTTCTTCACGAGTTCCGACAGTTCGTCCACATCCACCTCTTCGGTCTCGATCTTTTCAACAATGGTCTCGATCTCTTCGAGGGTTTTTTTATAGTTGAATTTCTTAGTTGTCATGATCTTTTCTTTTTTCTGATTTTGACACTTTACTTTCGATTTTATGCCTGGCCGTGACGGATATGATGGTGGCGCCATCATGGATTTCGGGCAATTTATTGATATTCACGCCGCCGAGGGTGGTGATACTGTAGCCGCGCCTGAGTACGTTCTCCGGGTTAAGCATCTCAAGCTCCTTTTCGAGGTGTTCTATGGTTTTTAGCTGATTTTTCATGAAAAGAAAGGGTGCATTCTTCAACCTCTCCCCAAGCTGATCGAGGGCCAGTTCATGAGAATTCAGTGATTTTTCATAGCTGAAAGAGAGCCTTTGCCACAGACGGCTCAGCATTATGTTTTGCTCGTGGATCAGTTGCTGCACGCCTTTATGAAATCTGAATGATAACTGATCGAGCCGTGTGGCTTCCTGCTCCGTGACGGTGCTGAGGGCGGAAGTGAGCACTTCGAAATGATCGTCGAGCCGCATTTCGAAATTCTGCATGCCTGTGATAACGAATTCCGCGACAGCGGTGGGCGTCTTCATGCGTGTGTGGGCCACCATGTCGGCGATGGTCTCGTCGCGCTCGTGACCGATGCCCGTGATGACCGGCAGCGGGAACTGCGCGATGTGGCTGCCCAGCTCGTAGGAATCGAAGCAGTCGAGGTCGAGCGAGGCACCGCCGCCCCTGATGATGACGAGCAGGTCAAAAAAGGCCATTTTCTCATGCACGCGATGCATGGCGTTGATGATGGAGGCCTCCGCGCGCTCCCCCTGCATGATGGCCGGAAACAGCCTAACGGCAAAGTGATAACCCTGTTCGTTATTCCTGAGTTGATCCATGAAATCGCCGAAGCCCGCGGCCGTCTCACTGCTGATGACGGCGATGTGCTGCGGCACGAGGGGCAGATCGAGTTCTTTGTTCATCTCGAACACACCGTCGGCCATGAGTCTGTCGATGATCTCTTTGCGCCTTCTGGCGCGCTCGCCGAGGGTGTATTGCGCGTCGATGTCCTGGATGTTGAGCGAGAGGCCATAAACTTCATGGAACTGCACTTTGGCATTGAAGAGTATTTTCATGCCTGCTTTCAGACTCTGCCCCGTCAGGCTTTCAAACCAGCCGCTCAGGTTGCGCCAGGTGTACGACCATATCGTGGCCCGCATCTTGGCTTTGATCTTGTCGCCTTCTTTTTCCACCAATTCCATGTAGCAGTGCCCAGAGCGGTGTATGCGCATCTCGCCGATCTCCGCTACCACCCAATAGGAGGGCTCGAGTTGAACGGCCAGCGTTTCCCCGATCAGTTGGTTCAGCTCGTACAGCGACAGGTGCTCCATGGAATTTTGATGATTATTTTCGGTGATGATAAAGCTATGAGTTAATGACGGTTTTTCAAAAATGAAAAATCATCATTTTTTCATGGAAATGCGTTATTTCCTCTCAGAGGGTTCCCGCTTTGCGGTACAGGCCCGGTACTGCATGCCCACAAAGCTTCGCTGAGGCCCGGGTACTACGATTATGTTGTTTAACCCAAAATTCTCACCAGGATTTCGCGATGAGAGGTTAAAGTACAACTTGTCCCGCCAGGGCGGGAAGAAAATCAGCACGTTTGATGAGGAGGCATAATGCACCTTTATGGTGACGAATCAAACGTGAACGAAGTGTCTGATTTTGAAGTAATTTAAGGTCGGAATAGAAAGGTTATTGAGAATTTTGGGTTTAATAAAACAAAAACAAGGAGCGTTAGTCCTCGGATTCTGTGCGAAGCAGAATTCCGGGGCCTCCACCAGCCTGCAATGATGCTGCCATGAGAAAATGGCCGTTCTTTCATGGCCTGCGCCACCCCTGATTTCTGGAGGGGCATCCCACGCGCAGGGTCCCTTTAGGGAATAAAAGAGTGCGCGAAGGGAATAATCATCATTTTCTCATACCCGTCACCCTGAGCAGAGCGAAGGGTCTCCCTTTGTCAACATGATGGCGATGGTTTGTGGTCCATATCACCAGATTCTTCGTGCTGCACCCTCAGAATGACGTAGCCGGATAAAGCTGTTCAATATTCAATTATTCTTTTGTTCATGAAAAATGGCCGCTTTCTCATGCGTGAGCTATCAGAGACGGGTTTGCGACAGGATGGCCCGAAACGGACGCTTCGATCGGAGGAGCATTGCTATTTGTCTTTTTTTCTGAACGGGATATTATACAGCAATGCCACACCTACATAGCTGTTGGGCTCGAGATCGAGGTTTTCGCCGGGCAGTGCCACGGGGATATTATAATGATAGCTGAGCGCGAAAGTAAAGTTGTTGATATAAAAATATATGGGTATGGAAAAACTGTAATTCATAATTCCAAACACATTGTCGGAGGTGACGATATAGTCCGTCAGCTCGTCCTGATATTGGATAAAGGTCAGTTTTTCAAGCTTCAGATATTTGTCGCGTGCATTGCGCCAAAGATAACGGATAAACATCTCGCCGTATTCCCTGAACATAATTTGCCGGATTTCAAGTCGTGTCTCAAGGTTCATTTCCGGGTAAACAGGGGTTACCTGGTAAATATCTGCATTGCCCATCAGCATGGTTACCGTCGGCATTACAACGAACCTGTCTATAATGCCCCAGTTATTTTTCGCAAAAGTATAAAATAGTCCGAGCCGTGCACGGTGTGCAGTTTGCTCACCAAAGAGAAACGAATAATCTGCCGATAACGTAAAATTCCATAATTCATAATATGAGGTTGCATTCAGGCTGTTGGTGAGCGGGTACCATGTCAGATCGTCTTCGGGCATGTTATAGAAATAGTATTCATAACTCAAAGTAAACAGCCAATTACCGGTAAGATTGCCCATGTAACCAATGGTCGTTATCGTAGGATTATAACTGGGATTGAGATCACTGTTCCAATAGCCTGATACATCAGCAAAGAGGCCTGTTTTATGATAATAGGCCAGCCCGGCATTGAAGCCATACTGACTGATGCCGAAATTCCGGCCCGCATAGGTAATATCGCTTGTGTAACCTGTCCTGATTGTGAGTTGCGAAAAGCGGTAATCCGTATTGATCAGGCTGTCGATGAGATCAAAAATACTTAGCGAATCATCAGCCAGTTGCTTTTCGAGTTCATCGAGAAGAATCGAATCTTTTTTTAAATAGTAACTGAGCAATGAGTCGTATTCACCATCATGTTGCGACCATGCCTCCACTGAGAAGGAAAAAAGGACAATTCCGGGTAGCAAGAATAGTCTTGTAAAATTTTTCAAGGCAATGGTAATTTACTTAAACAGGTAATATGCAATGTATACAAAGCTGGGGCACGGAGTAACTATCCGGCACCTCAGTTATTTCTTCTGTCTCTGAACATCTCACGGCGTTCCATCATCTTCCTGTTCTGCATCTGGCGGTCACGCTGATGTTGCAGCCTTTTCAGCAACATCCTTTGGAAGTCTTTTTCGGCGGCCCTCAATTTCAGGAGTTGTTGTGTGCTGATAACGCGTGTGAGTCGTTTGGAGTATTCTTTTTCCAGATTCAGTTCTTTTTGTTTCAAATCCATCATGATCTGCATCAACTCCTTGCCTTGTTCTTCTGTGATGTTTTCCATGTCGATGTTTTTGCGAGCTTCTCTGAACTGCTTACGCAATGCTCTTTGCTGCATTTCATATTCGCGGTATACGGGCCAGAATTTTTCTGCTTGCTCAGGTGTCAGGCCCAACCGCTCAGTGATGAGCGCTATACGCGCACTTTCAATTTTTCTCATGGCCTCCTTGCTTTGGGCTAAAGCGCCAAATGCAAGGAAAAATGCTATCAGAATTATGCTTAACCGTTTCATTATTTTTAGTGTTTTAGTATTCGGTTATAATGTTTCATTATCAATGCCATAGTCATCGAGCAGCACATCAATCTCTTCTTCATCGAGTTGCAGATCGAGTATTACTCCTTCGTCAAATTCCATGTTGATGTCTGAAAAATCAATTTCTTCTATGATATCGTCTGTCGTAATGTCTGTCATCTCAAGATAAGCGATTACATCTTCTGTGCTCACCTGAGACAGCAGTTCTTCAGGGCTTTGCACCTGGTCACTTTCGGG
This sequence comes from Cyclobacteriaceae bacterium, assembly GCA_015492915.1. Taxonomy (GTDB): domain Bacteria; phylum Bacteroidota; class Bacteroidia; order Cytophagales; family Cyclobacteriaceae; genus JAAUQL01. The sequence continues at coordinate 1,470 of WGED01000294.1, read as the reverse complement.
TCTGTTAATGAAAAAGAAGATCATCAGTATGGCCGCGAGTGCAGGAGCCGCTATCTTCCATATCAGCCCCCGATCAAATCCAGGATGCACTGCCGTCTTTTCTTCATCAATCCTGGACTGGATCCTCATTGGCAAATCGTCAAAGTATTCGTCAGGAACTTTGAAAATGTTTTTCTTAGTTATGTCTTCCAGTTTCATCTTTTCAGGTTTTGCTTTTTAGACTTTGCCCAATGTTAAAGGTTTAATGATTTTTTAAATATTCTTCGATTTTCTTTACTGCATGGTGGTAACTGGCTTTCAAACTGCCTACTGAAGTACCCGTAATTTCTGCTATTTCTTCATATTTCATATCGTCAAAATATTTCATGTTGAAAACCAGCCGCTGCTTATCCGGCAGTGTGAGCAGAGCTTTTTGCAGTTTCATTTGTATATCATTGCCGTCAATATAAGAACTGCCGCTTAATTTTTTGTTCAATTCTCCCTGCACGTCATGAATTGGCAAGAAATATTTGTTTTTCTTTTTTCGCAGGAAGTTAAGTGTTTCGTTTGTAGCAATACGGTATATCCAGGTATAAAGCCTGGAGTCTTCTCTAAAGGAATCAAGGTTCTTCCATATCTTGATAAACACTTCCTGAACGAGATCATCGGCATCGTCATGGTCAATGACCATTTTTCGGATAAGCCAGTAGATTTTTTGCTGATACTCACGTACGAGCAAATTGAAACCGTAATTTCGTGTTTCCGGGTTTGCCAGCTTTAAAAGTAAATCCTTGTCGTCCAAAACAAAAGTGATTATGCTGTATTAGATATCCGGTTGCCCGAATGGTTTAATGCTTCCAACAAAAAGGCAAATTTAGGGTTATACTTTTTTAAGCCATTATATTTGCCGGGAGAGTAAATGCATATGGTATTCATGTAATTTTTTTAAGAAGTTAAAAATAGAGACAGGTATGAAAAAAACTGTTGTAATCGGCGCCAGCCCAAACCCCACCAGATATTCCTGGGCAGCATGCAGAATGCTCAATGAAGAGGGACATGAATGCATTCCGGTTGGTATAAAGAAAGGGGAGATGTTTGGTAAGCAGATATTAGACCTTCGTACAAAACCCCCGATAAATGATGTGCATACTGTAACTTTGTATATAAATCCTATAAACCAAAGGGATTGGTACAATTACATATTGAGCTTGAAACCAAAGCGAATTATTTTCAATCCAGGCACAGAAAACCCAGCGCTGGCGAGGCTGGCAGAAGAAGCAGGGATTGATGTGGAATTTGCTTGTAACCTCGTTTTGTTGAGCACGGGACAGTTTTAGTTTCTTTAAGCCCAAAATTCTCAATAGTACCTAACAACTAATATTTGTGTATTTTATGGCAAAAGTTTAATAATTCAATGCCGGGACAAAGAGGGTTTCCTTGAGTTTTTCAGCAATAATCAGAACTTCTTTGCCAAGTTTTGTTAAATAATAT
>WGED01000293.1 GCA_015492915.1 Cyclobacteriaceae bacterium | reverse complement strand
ATGTTGGAGGAATATCAGGCGTAGAATCAGGAAAAGTGTTTTTTGGCTATACACGTTTTACCCAAATCGAGGGCTTTGACCAGGTTGCTTTTGGAGCGATCCAGCCTTTTAAATTTGGAAATATCGGCATTGCAATTTTGCGTTTCGGAGATCAGTTGTTTAATGAGCAGGTCATTTCCGCAGCTTTTGGGAATAAAATTGGATTTGTTCGTCTCGGGGGTAGAATCAGCTATTATCAGATGCACATCGAAGAATATGGTAATTCCGGTGCGGCATTGATTGATCTGGGTGGTATTGTGGAGTTGATCCCAAAACTTGATTTTGGAGCATATATTTCCAATATCACCATGTCGTCATTAAATAATGCTGAGAAATCACCACTTCCGGTGGTGATGAAACTTGGGATGTCTTATAAGCCTTCGGAGGATTTAATTATCAATGTAGACTTGCACAAAGAGACAAATTTCGGAACCAATGTGAGGGTCGGGGTGGAGTATGAGATTGTGAGACAATTTGCCTTGCGTACAGGCATCAATACCAATCCTTTTAAAGCTTTCTTTGGCGCAGGACTTTATTTGGGCAGATTCTCAATTGACTATGCCCTTACCACCCATGAATTTTTGGGTATTTCTCATCAGGCTTCCATCTCATACAGGTATCAGGGTAGTGAATAATCTCCGACGATATATATCGATATTCTTCTTTGCTTTGCCGGGTGCGATATATGCCCAGGGAGAGGTATTGGAAAAAATCGATTTCGAAAATACTATAGAAAATTTGTTACCTCAACAGGAGCTGGATGTGAATTACAGTGATTTGTACGATCGTTTGTTTAGTCTCTATTCCGAACCGTTGAATCTGAATACTGCAGAACGGACGGATTTGCAATCATTATTTTTTCTTACGGACAACCAGATCGATGGCATTTTAGACTATCGTGAAAAGTATGGAAAATTCATGACTATTTATGAGTTGATGTCAATCGAAGGTTTTGATAAGGAGATTGTACAGCACCTAATGCCTTTCGTTACGATTAGCGCCGGAGTTACTAAATTTAATATATCTCATCCTTCAAATCATGATTTGTTTATCAGATATCAATCTGTTCTGGAACGGAAGAAAGGATATACCCTGCCTGACACACTTTCGAACGGCAGGCTGACTTCAAGGTATGCTGGTGGTCCGGCGAGGTTTTATGCCAGGTATAATTATGCAAGAGCAGGGCAATACAGTTTTGGATTCACTATTGAAAAGGATCCGGGCGAACTGATTACCTGGGATCCGGGCACATCGCGATATGGCATGGATTATTACTCATTTCATGCTATGATCGAGAATCGGGGCATATTCAAAAGGGTCATTTTGGGAGATTTTACCATGGATTTTGGGCAGGGTCTTGTATTCGGATCGGGATTCAGGCTTGGCAAGGGAATGGAGCCGGTGACGACTGTGAGGAGGAATAATTTTGGCGTGCGCCCATACAGATCAGTATATGAGAACAAGGACTTTAGCGGGGTTGCTGTTTCGATGTCTCTGAGGCCTGCCCAATTAACCTTGTTTTATTCTCATGTCAGGCGTGATGGTATCCTGAGAACAGACTCTCGCAATGAGATTCCTTTTATTTCTTATATCCAGACCGTTGGATTGCACCGCACACCTTCTGAGATTCAGGCCAAAGATAAATTGGCTGATAATTCATGGGGATTTAATCTTAATTTTAAGCTAAACAAAGAGAAGCTTGAGATTGGCTTTAATGGCATTTATACAAATTACAGTCACAGGATTTTGCCTCAAAAGCGTAAGTACAATCAGTTTTATTTTCAAGGCATCAGCAATGCGGTTGGTAGTTTGTATTTCAATTATTATATGAGAAATGCGCATTTTTTTGGCGATTTTGCTATGTCTGATAACGGGGGTGTGGGAATTTCTTCAGGAATAATCGCCTCTTTGACATCAAATGTTCAGGTATCACTGCATGTCCGCAATTATGATAAGCAATTCCATTCATTTTATGGGAATGCATTTGGCGAGAGCACCACGCTTATCAATGAGCAGGGGGTCTATTGGGGTATCAAAGTAATGCCCTTTCGGAATCTGATCTTGTCGGCCTATTATGATTTCTTCAGATTCCCATGGCTGAAATATCGTGTTGATGCTCCTTCAAGAGGTAATGATTTAATGCTGGCATTGTCCTGTATCAGGTACAACAAGTTTGATTTGAGGGCCCAGTTCAGGAGCAAGACAAAGGAATATAATTATTATGAAGAGGGACAAAACTATCCTCATATCGAGCCCATGAGGACCAAGAGATTATGGGCCGATTTCCGATATCATTTCAATAAAAACCTGAACACAAAAACAAGACTCCAATTTACATCGGTACAATTTGGTGAAAAATTGAGCAGAGGGTTTCTTTTGGCTCAGGATGTCAACTATTCAAAAGCAAAATACTCTCTGTCGGCGAGGGTCTCGTATTTTGACTCTGATGACTATAATTCCAGGCAATTTATATACGAACGTGATTTGCTTTATGTGTATTCCATACCTTCATTTTATAACCAGGGCGTTAGATATTATTTGGTATTCAAATATGAAGTTTTAAGGAATATTTCATGCTGGATAAAATTCGGCCAGACCCATTTTTTTAATATAAACAAAATAGGATCTGGCCTGGAAACAATTGATGGGGCCACAAGAACCGATCTGAGCGCTCAACTACGGATTAGGTTCTATTAAATAATAATTAATATTTCCCGTCCTGTTCATTTTAAAATACTTTTTTATTTAATATTGAATTTGAATTAGCGACATTCGTATAACAGACAGAAACCTAACCTTTAAGTCTTATGGAGGATTTGAAGAGGCTTGTTAAGGTAATAACAAGACTTAAGTTACGTCAGTCGCCACTGCTTGATTTCAAAGGAGTTGACCGTAATTCCAGTAAAGAAAATATTTTTTACAGGTATATCGGTAAGGGC
>WGED01000292.1 GCA_015492915.1 Cyclobacteriaceae bacterium | reverse complement strand
GTGGGCTGTTCTGAAGATGAAATACAGCGATGAGTTTTCGGCATTCTGGTCGCTGAAGCAGGCCTACAAGCTTGCCACGGCAAATACTGAGGAACATCCCGGTTTTTCGCCATCGTACAAAACACAGGGATTGCTGCATGTGCTTTACGGAATATTTCCCTATAAATATCAATGGGTACTCACGCTGTTTGGACTGGAAGGGGATGTGAACAGAGGCCTGAGCGAATTGAATAAAGTGTATGAAAATAATGGCATTTTCTCATTGGAGAGTGGTATGACGATCGCCCTGCTCAGTGCCTACCTTCTCAACGATGCTGAAAAGGGCGCAAAACTCATGCATGAAATTTATGATAAAAACAGAGGCGAGTTGGTGAGCTATGCCTATGCTTCGGTTCTGATGAAAAACAGCCGGAGTGCCAATGCCTGGGATATCGTCAATACACCGCGTGAAAGGCCATGGAAATTACCTTATTTTGAATATCTGAAAGGGGAGATACTCTTGCAAAAAGGCGATACAAATGAGGCCACCCGTCACTTCCTGCAATTTATCAAACTGCAAAATGGCCAAAATCTCATAAAGGACGCTTACTATAAAACCGGGCTTTGTTATTACCTGAATGGCGACATGAGTACTGCTCAGACCTATTTTGAAACAGCAAAGCAAAAAGGTCGTGCAAAGAATGAAGCGGATAAATACGCTCAAAATTCACTGGAGTCCGGGATATTATCCGACAGAAATTTGTATCGCTTGCGGTTCGCAACGGATGGAGGCTTTTATGAAAAGGCATGGCAAATCCAGAAAGAGATCGACCCCACCTTGCTCGACAGACATGATCGCTGTGAATATCATTACCGGACTGTCAGACTGCTACACAAAACCGGTAAAATCAATGAGGCGGTAAAATGGTACAGACAGGCCGTTGAAGAACAAAACGCTGAGCACTGGTATTTTGCCCCAAACTCCGCCTTGCAATTGGCCTTGCTTTACCGGGATGAGGGAAATAATGAAAAATCCATGGAATGGCTGAAGCGGATTGATGATTACAAAGGCTACCCTTACGAAAGCAGCATAAGGCAAAAAGCCAAGTCAATCATGGGCGAACTGCAGAGCCATTAACACAACCCCGGCCTCATTCGGTTTCAGAACTTCAGGTAATTATCGCACTGAGAAATCATCATAATTTTAGATTTTGATGAGAATAGGGAAAGAGACAGATGATTTGCTAAATGAAATTCTCAAAGTATGAAATATTACTAAAGACTATCTGTATCCATCATCTTGTTAATCCTCCTACCCTGATAATCCCGCTCCGGACAAAGGAAAATTAAACCCAAATATCTCACCAGGATTTCGTTATGAGGGCTTAAATACAACTTGTCCCGCCATGGCGGGAAGAAAATCAGCACGTTTGACCAGGAGGCCTGCCTGCAAGGCAGGCGAGTGTGAGCGGGTCATTCCCAGCCGTCACTCAGAACGTGAGCGAAGCCTGCCCGCCGGGGTGAAAGTCTGTTGATGGGAAGCAGTGAGGGGTTTAATACGACAGACTCATCGCTGTTGCACTGCATGACGGGAAGTAAGGACTTTGTTTTTCATGAAAAAATGGCTATTTTCTCATAGCGATTATTTGGCGGAAGTGCTGTCGGAAAGACTTTTTTTATTAAGCCACCGGGCCTTTACGATGTCTTCATAGATACTCCAGGTCTTTTGCTCTTTCCGGTATTCATGCCCCAGGATCCATTGGTCGTAGATCCGCTCCATCGTACCGTCTTTAGTTCTGAAATCAATCCAGTTGTCAATATAGCGCTTCCAGATGTTATCTGCGGCGAGAGGGAACACCAGGGCGTTCTTGATATGGTATGGCAAGGGGTTTACCACTTTATAATCAGGATGGAACACCGTGAGCGCTGCTGCCCGTTCGGCGCTGGTCAGGTAAGCATCGAGCTGCAACGAGTCATCTTTATTTCTATTAAGAAACTCATCCACATCCGTTATGGGAAAAGCCCCGCCATTGGGCAGAAAAGACAGGAATTCCTGTGAGATCTCCTTCCGCTCGATATAGGCAATGGTGAACGTATCGAGTTTTATGGCACTGCTGAAGCTGTTAAAATCATTGTTCTCTTTCGGCACCAGCAGCGCCAGCGAAACATTCAGGTAGGGTTTTGACAGTTCGAGCTCCTCGGCAT
>WGED01000291.1 GCA_015492915.1 Cyclobacteriaceae bacterium | reverse complement strand
GTTTATCAGTGCATTCCGTTAAAAAAGACCTATTCTCAAACATTTTCTTAAAACATTACACATATTGTTTTTCTTTTATTATTAAATAATCATAAATATTAACTTTGCCACCATAAAGTTTTGGCTATGATCGATAAGTTAGAAGCGATAAAAGGGAGATTTGAAGAGGTCGGGCAACTGCTGGTAAAGCCGGATGCCATGGCAGACATGAAGGAATTTTCCAAACTCAGTAAGGAATATAAAGAGCTGGAAAAGATCGTCAAGAAGTACGAGGAGTATAAAAAAGTGCTCAACGAGATCAAAGGCTCCAAGTCAATCCTTGAGACGGAAAAAGATGAAGAGTTTCGCGAAATGGCCAAAATGGAGCTCGATGAGTTGCAGCCACGGAAAGAAAAGCTCGAAGCAGAGCTGAAACAGATGCTCATCCCCAAAGATCCCAATGACAGCAAAAACGTGATCCTCGAGATTCGCGCCGGTGCGGGGGGCGACGAAGCAGCGATCTTCGCCGGCGATCTGCTGCGGATGTACCAGAAATTTGCCGAAAAACAGGGGTGGAAAATGACCGTCTCTGACTATGTGGAAGGCACCGCAGGCGGTTACAGCAGGGTTGTGGCCAACATCGAGGGCGATGATGTGTACGGCATGATGAAATTTGAGAGCGGCGTACACCGTGTACAGCGCGTCCCGGCAACGGAAACACAGGGTCGCGTGCACACCTCTGCCGCCAGCGTGGTTGTGCTGCCTGAGATGGATGATGTGGAAGTGGACCTCGACCTCAACGATGTGCGCCGTGATGAATTTTGCTCCTCGGGCCCTGGTGGTCAGTCGGTCAACACAACATATTCCGCTATCAGACTGACACACATTCCCACAGGTATCGTGGTACAGTGCCAGGATCAGAAGTCAAAGCTTAAAAATTATGATAAAGCGCTGAAAGAGCTTAAATCGAGATTGTACGCACTCGAGATGCAAAAAAAGCAGGAGGAGATCGGTGCCGAACGTAAATCCATGATCGGCAGCGGCGACCGCTCAGACAAAATCAGGACATACAATTATCCGCAGGGCCGTGTCACAGACCACCGCATCGGTTACTCGCAACATAATCTGCCACAGGTCATGGACGGTAATATCCATGAATTTATAGAACAACTGCGCATCGCCGACAATGCGGAGAAACTCAAAGAGGGCCAGGCAGGATAATGTTTGTCAAAAGAATACCCGGCCCTGTTATTTTCTTATTCCTTTTTTTAGCCGGGATCACCGTCTTTCAATGCAGACCTCACGATGAAGTTTTCGATCCGGAATACGGCGGAGGCCTGACATTTTCCACCGATTCCGTAGTCTTTGATACGGTGTTTACAGGCAAGGGTACTGTGACCAGGAGGCTCAAAATTTTTAATCCTCATGAAAAAGCAATTAAAATCAGCAAAATTACCTTGCGGGATGGTGGTCAGTCTGCCTTCACAATAATTATCGACGGAAAAGAAACCGGCCTCTATGAAGATTTAACGATTTTGGGCAAGGATTCCGTGCTCATCCTCATTAAGGCCTTCATCGACCCCCGAAATGAAAATAACCCTTTTCTCATACGGGATTCCCTTGAATTTATAACCAACGGCCGCAATCAGTTTGTAAATCTGATAGCCTGGGGGCAGGACGCTCATTATCTCGGTGATGAGACACTGTCATGTCCTACTAAATGGACCAGCGAAAAACCGTATGTGATCTATGCTTCCGTTCTCGTCGATACCAATTGCCTGCTGAGGATCGAAAAGGGAACGAGAATCTACCTGGCTAAAAATGCTTTTATCTACATCAAAGGAAGCATTATGGCCATTGGTGACGCTGAAAACCGCATCATATTCAGGAATGAACGTCTCGAGCCCGCCTACGACAACATCCCCGGTCAATGGGGAGGCATCTTGTTTTTAGAGGGTTCTTATGACAACATCATGGAATTTACGGTAATTCGCAACGGTGTCTTCGGCATACGACTGGGCACACCCGACCAGGACACCATCCCGGACCTTGTTCTGAAAAACACCATTATTGAAAATATGAGCAATGTCGGGATACTGGCCTTCACCTCGGATCTTTACGCCGAAAATGTACTGGCCAACAACTGTTTTGATTTTGTATGCGCCAATGTGGGTGGGGGCAGCTACACCTATAAGCATTGCACCTTCGCCAATTACCGCATCAATTTCATCAGTGAAAATCCTGCGATGTACATCTCAAATTACATCAGCCTCGACAACGATTCGACCATCTTTGCCGATCTGGATCTGACTATGCAGAATTCGATTATTTACGGCAGCAATCAGGAAGAACTTTTGTTCGACTTCAAAGAAGAAGCCGGCGCCGTTTTGTCCATGAAAAACAACATATTCCGAAGCACAATCGAGGCGCTGGATACCCTGGAAAATTTTCTGAACACCGATCCTGCTTTTATTCATCCGGCATTTTATGATTATCATCTCGACACGCTCTCACCGGCCAAAGACACCGGCGCAAAGATTGGCGTGCTCAATGACCTGGACGGTATTTTAAGAGATGACAAGCCCGACCGGGGAGTTTATGAGAGGATTGAATGACGGTGTGATAATGTGCTGATGATTATCTTTACAAGCAAAACCCATACCTCGCTGAATTATGAAAATATATCAAAAACTCATAACGCTGAAGCCCTACCCCCGCGGCTTTCACCTTATCACAAATGAAATATTGCAGAATTTTCATGAGATCGCTGAGGTGAAGGCGGGATTACTGCACATTTTCATACAGCATACGTCGGCCAGTCTCACACTGAACGAGAACGCCGATCCAACTGTGCGGGCCGATTTTGAGAGTCATTTCAATAAAATGGTGCCAGAAAATATGCCCTATTACCGCCACGATTATGAGGGCGATGACGATATGCCCGCGCACCTCAAATCATCCATCCTCGGTAGTTCGGTGACCATCCCCGTTACAAACGGGAGATTCAATACCGGCACATGGCAGGGGGTTTACCTTTGCGAACACAGGAATTACGGCGGTTCGCGAAGGCTGGTGCTGACACTGATGGGAGAGTGAGATTCGGCGGCGTCGGACTCCGGGAGTTAGAATCTAAATCTGCAATTGCAAATTGCAAATCCCTCATCGCAGATCACCGGCTTCCGGCTTTGACCGAATTCATGTAAATTGGTCATAAAAATAAACTCTATGAAAAGACTGCTATTATTAAGCAATTCCACAAATCCCGGAGAACCCTATCTCAGTTGGCCACAGAGCCACATCCAGGATTTCCTTGGGAAAACAGTAAAAAAAATACTCTTTTTCCCATGGGCCGGCGTCACCATTTCTTATGATGATTATTACGAGACCGTGGCGGGGCAGTTTGACAAATTCGGCTATGCCGTCGAGAGCATTCACAATATAAAAAATCGCTCAAATCTCATGAGCCGATTTGACGCCGTGATGATCGGCGGAGGCAATACTTTCCAGCTTGCCCGTATGTTGCAAAATGAAAATATGGTAAATCCTATCAGGGAAGCAGTTGAAAACGGCATGCCTTTTATTGGCTGGAGTGCCGGCTCCAACATCACCTGCCCTACCATCAGGACTACCAACGATATGCCTATCGTAGAACCAAAGTCATTTAATGCCCTGGATCTCATACCTTTTCAAATCAATCCTCATTATACCGAAGCCACCATCCCCAACCATGGGGGCGAAAGCAGGGTGATGAGAATTAAGGAATTTCTCATGCTCAACAGGGAGATATATGTGGCCGGATTACCGGAAGGGTCGCTGCTTTGTGTTGAAAACGGCAGTATGTACTTCGCAGGCAAAGGACTGTGCAAAATCTTTCGTTATGGCGAGGAGCCGAGATTATTTAAAGATGGCGATGACCTGAGTTGGCTGTTGCAGGGTTGATCACAGGTTGCCCTCGATCTTGCCGCCAAGGCTTGTATTCGTCTTGAGGTTGTCAACCTTGCCGCGGTATTTGATCTTTCCCTTTGACCCGGCCGAAGCGTCGAGCGTTTCCTTTACCCACACCACGGCTTCGGCATTGGTGTTCGACTTGATCCACCCAACATTGGACTCCAACTCATAGCCGTTGTATTTACCACCGATATTTGCATCGACATATTGCACCTTGGCCTTTCCCGAGACTTCGATTCTGCCTCCATTGGAAACCGAAGCTTTCAGCGTATTGACATCCACATTGATGATGATCACAGCATTGGAATTGGCTTTCAGGTTCAGTTCATTCCCCTCAACGGTCTCTGCAAATTTGACCGTGGCCTTGTTGGACGCCTCTATCACACGCAAATGCTTGTACGTCACTTCTATATTGACATCTGCCTCTTTATAAAAACCTGTCTTTAGCTTTATCCTCAGCTCACCGCCGTTTGTCTGGGTTACGATTTTGTCATAATCTATGCCCTGGGAGATGATCTCCACCTTTTCATCACTGCCTTTTTTGAAGGTGACATTCACATTGTCGGAAACGGATACTTTCTCAAATGTCGCCATGTCCCGAATAACCTTATTCTGGGCTATAACAGGAGCGGCGATCAACATTGAGGAGATGAGAATTGCTGTACTGAAAATGGACGAAACTGATTTCATGGGATTAAATTTTATATGTTTTCAGGCTGACAAATTAACCAATTTTATTGCGCTTTTTTTGACAAAAAAGAAAAAACCCATCGAATGAAATGTTCCGATGGGTTTTTCAACTATTTTATTAAAGCTTATTTTTCGTCTTCTTTCTCCTGCATCTCCTTCATCAACCTTTGTTGAATATCCATGGGAACAGGGGCATACTCTGAAAATCTGGATGAGAAACTGGCCCTGCCCTGAGTGATGGACCTCAGAGAAGTAGTGTATTTATACATCTCAGCCAGGGGCACCTTGGCATTGATCACTTTATAAAATCCCTTACTGTCCATGCCGAGAATTATAGCGCGACGTGTCTGCAAGTCAGTCATCACATCACCCATCAATTCCTCCGGCACCATCACCTCTACCTCATAAATCGGCTCGAGAATCTTCGGATCAGCTTTGATGAAGGCCTCCTTGAATGCCTGTGCTCCTGCAATTTTGAATGATATGTCGTTTGAATCGACAGGGTGCATCTTACCATCATATACCATCACCCTGATGTCGCGTACGTACGAACCGGTAATCGGTCCCTCCTCCATCTTTTCCATGATTCCTTTCAGGATAGATGGAATAAACCGGGCGTCGATCACACCGCCGACAATACAGTTATAGAAAATCAGCTTGCCGCCCCACTCGAGCTCTATCTCCTCCTTGCCCCTTACGTTGTAATCAGTTGGTTCGGGCATGCCCTCATAATACGGCTCAATGTGCAGGAATACCTCCCCAAACTGACCGGCGCCACCCGATTGTTTTTTATGTCTGTAACTCGCATCGGCAGGTTTTTGTATCGTCTCCCTGTAGGGTATCCTCGGTCGCAAAAACTCAATGTCGATATTGTGAATATTCTTCAATTTCCATTCGGTAACCGCAAAGTGAAGTTCGCCCTGACCCTTAAGCAGCATCTGCTTGAGTTCACGGGAATATTCGTAAATCGTTGTTGGATCTTCTTCATGAATCTCTCTCAGCGCTTCAGCAAGCTTTTCATCATCATTCTTATCCCTGGCTTTGATGGCTGTGGTGATACGGGGATCAGGAAAATCCATGGGCTTGATGGCAAAGCTGACGCCCTTGTCATGCAATGTCTGATTAGTATGGGTATCCTTAAGCTTTACGGTAGCACCGATATCACCGGCGACCAGTTGCTCCACATTGTTCCTGTTTTTTCCGTCGAGGATAAACAGTTGGTTGAAACGCTCGGTCGTATTGGTCTGATTATTTACAAGGTCCTGTCCGACCTTTAAAGTTCCTGATGTCACCTTGAAAAGCGCCAGCTTACCGAGGAATGGCTCAATGATCGTTTTAAAGACGAACAGAGACGTAGGTGCATTGGGATCGCAGGCTATCTCCTCACCTTCCGTCGTTACTTCGGGTTGCATTTCAAAAGCGGCCGGAGCAACATTGTCGATAAAGCCCATCAGGCGGCCACTGCCCATATTCTGCTTTGCCGACAAACAGAAAACGGGAAAAACTTCATGCTTCATCATCCCGATCTTAAGTCCTTTACGCATTTCATCCTCATCAAGACTGCCTTTTTCAAAATACAGTTCCATGAGTTCCTCATCATTTTCGGCCGCTTTTTCCACAAGTTCGTTGTGAAGTTCATTGGCTTTATCTTCCTCTTCGGGCGGTATGGGCAATTTCTCAGGCTTACCACCTCCTTTTGGAAACTTGTACATCGTCATTTTCAGCAGGTCGATGATGCTGTCAAATTCCTCTCCCTGATTGACCGGATACTGCATCAGCACGACCGGTGAACCAAAACGCTTTTTGATAGACTCCAGGGTATTTTCAAAGTTTGCCTTCGGGTGATCGAGTTGGTTGATGGCGAGAATGACGGGTTTGTTGAACTGATCGGCATAGTTCCAGACCAATTCGGTACTTACTTCCACACCGTGCTGGCCATTGATCAGCATCACACAGGTATCGGCCACCTTCATTGCCGATACGATCTCTCCCATAAAATCATCCATCCCCGGTGTATCGATGATGTTGATTTTAAAGCCGCGCCATTCGGTGTGCATGGTGGTGAGATAGACGGAATTCATTCGTTCCTGTTCAATCTCGTGATAATCGGAAACAGTATTTTTGTCTTCAACGGTTCCCCTTCTGTTGAGGAGACCCGCCTCAAAAAGCATGGTTTCGGCAAGCGTGGTCTTGCCGCTTTTGGCCCCTCCAATCAGCACAATATTTTTAATGTGTTTCTCATCATATGTCTTCATGATCAAAAGCGTTTTGGGTTAAAAAAAATCTTCTGTTCTAATTATAAATGTTCCTTTTTTTGAAGGACGGTAAAACTAACCGAATAGGGATATAAAAGCAACAATTTGATATTCAAATATGTAAGGCGCCGGTAAGCCATATCTGGTAATATGATTTTAGCCAGAAATTCATGAACCGGGAAGCATATGAGCCTGGAAAATGCACAAAAAATAAAGGCAAGCCGGGCGGCTCGCCTTTATTCAACCTAAACACCCAAAATTATGAAAAAACTACTAAGACAATTCCTTTTAAAATCCGGGAAACCAAGCTCCCTTTCCGTTCCATTAACGACTATCATCCATGCTTAGTATCTTTGCTGTCGTCAATTTACTTTGCAAAGATACGTGATTTTTTATGAATCTGTTATAATGAAAAGCGAAAAAATTATTGCACCCACCAGCAAAACACGCAGAATTTAAAAATTTTTAAATTAACGTGTGCATTCGTCACAATTTTATACTTTTTGCTTCTCATCGTTTAATTTTTGTCAACTTCTTCCGCTTATCTGTCGGTGCAGAAAAAACCGAATCGCATTTCCGTGTTGGGATTCGTTCAAATCACATACGAAACTTACGTTCCGTCACTTTATATACTTAGACGGTTCAATAATTTACTACTGG
>WGED01000290.1 GCA_015492915.1 Cyclobacteriaceae bacterium | reverse complement strand
GGATATCGGAAGTCTGGGTGCGGCAGCCACGGTAAGGATTGATACGTTTTCTTCTCCCTTTACTAAATGACAATTGCAATGAAACCAAAGTGTTTAACAGATGGCGGCAGTATCAAGCTTCTTCGGCGTATTTTTTTTGTGGTGGCCATATTTTTTTCTACCAGCTCGGCGTATGCCCAACAGGTGGACCATGCTGACAAGCTGAAAACAATGCTGTCAGACTACCAAAATATGGATTGGTCCCGCTATACCGTTGAGGAAGTCAGGCAGCGTATCCCAACGAAAATGCAGGGTTCTGATGTGGAGTCATTATTGTCCGCCCGGTTGTATTTTATAGGCAGCCAAAATATTCAAGAGATGAAAGAGGTCTGGCAGGCTCAAGGAATTACTCACCCTAAAACTATTGTGGTTGCCAATGGTGTATACAGCGTTGCTGACCTTCATCGTTTGATTAATGACGACAGCGTTATTGAGCAAGTAAAAGATGGTACATATCTTTTTCGTCAATCCATATATGTTGCTCCCACTGCGAGCTTGGTGATTCGCAATGCCTCAATACGTTTATCAATACATCATGGCGTATTCTTGGCGGTTGATGGCCAGTTATTTGTTGCCGATACAATTATCACCTCATGGGACGAGTATGCAGGTAATGAAGGGGAGAGAGAAAACATTCGAGACAATGAACTCCTACTCTATGGGCGTCAGACACCTAGACCCTATATTATTATGAATGAAGGTTCACAGATATATATGGCTAATTCCAGGGTTAATGGCCTAGGGTATAAAGGACAGCGTGGTACTTTTGGCTTGTCAATATCTAAACGGCTTCCTGTTGTAACGCATCGGTTACATGGATATATTCGCATACGCGCTAAACCAACTGGCTGGCTTATCGGAAATACGTTTACCAACAACTTTTTTGGTTTTTATAGTAACCAGGCGGATGATGTGGTTCTGTTGGGTAATGTATATTATGACAACATCATTTATAATATTGACCCTCATGATTATTCCAATCGCCTGCTGATTGCCAGAAACCTCACGTATAATGCCCAACAGGCTCATGGGATCATTATTTCGCGTGAAGTAAACGATAGTATTATTGCGGAAAATTTCAGTTTTTCTAATTATGGTTCCGGTATTATGCTTGACCGTAACTCTAATAACACATTGGTATATTCCAATCTGACGATAGGTAATAGAGGTGATGGAATTGCGGTGTTTGAAAGTGATTATAATCTTGTTTCAGATAACATAACCGCTCGAAATATGCGCAATGGCATTTATATTCGTAACAGTGACCATATAAATACAAGAAATAATTTTATTTTTAGAAATGGTTATTCCGGAGCAGAAACGGCTGTTGTTGAGATTGACAAACTCGAAACACGAGATTTCAAACTAGACCCCTATCACAAGTCAGCTTCCGCTTTGTATGAGAATAATCAGTTTGAGAGCAACCAAAACGCGGCGATGACAGCCAAGAACAAAGGTGTTGTCACCGTAAAAAATAATAAATTTTATAATTCTGGGCCTATATTTTTTGGTGGTGAACTCGCTCCTTTCGCAGAAAGTTTGTGGCGTCAAAATGATGATGATGAATTAACCACTGAAGCTGATCTTATGATCCGGCAGGCGATCACTCCATGAGACACATACTCCTGGTGCTGGTTTTATCCATGCTGATATATTCCAGTGTATCGTCAGCAGCAAAAGTGTCAAAGCAATATACAATGGAAGAGCGCCTGCTGGAACAAACAAAGCTTGCTGTTATAGAAGAACTTGCAGAAATGGGCAACAATAGCGCTTATATTGTGCTGGCAAAAATGGGTGAAAACCGGCCATTTGTAACCCCCCCATCGGAAGGCCAACTCATTCGCTGGTATACGTCTTCGGCGCAAGGCGGTAATCCCCATGCATTATTATGGTTAGGCCATTATTTTTTACATGGCAAGGGAAGTAATGCAGATAGTGAATATGATGCGCTCGTATTATTAGCTTCAGCTACAATTCTGGGTAGCATCAAAGCGGCTAATGACCTCGTACTCATTCCCAAGGTTCTTGGTGCCTCTTATGCTCAACTGGAAGAGGCTTTTTATGATGCGATACAGCGGTTATCCAAAGGCCAGGTGGTTAATTGCAGGCGGCTCACATGTAGCCCCGAGGTTTCGCAACAATCTGATTTTGCGAGTGAAAAAATATCCCAAAAGGCAGAAATTTTTCGTGATAACTGGGCTCAGTTCGGTGATGTCAACGCATATCAATATCTCAAGTCGCTAGGCGCTGAAAGATTATTGGCTCAATCAAATAATATTTCTGCTTTGACAGAAAATATTAGAATACAAAATGCTGGGAAACTCAGAAAAAATGAACGATTGGCAGAAGAAAAGCGTTTGGCTGAAAGCCCAGACTGGGAGATGCAAACTTACCTGGATCGTTTAAGTGGCCGAAAATCGTCCGCACAAGATGCTTTAAGGCATTATAAAGATCAGGATTTTGCGCGACTTGAAAAAGATATTCGTCACACTATAAATCTGATTAATTTTCATCGTGATCCTGATGCTCAAATAAGCTATGAAGATGTACTTCAGAAGATGAAAAAAGCCCCCTGAATATGTCATTCAATCAATATTACCTGCTCGCTATATTTTTTGTTGTCTGTTTGTGGATGCCTTTTGGTCATGCCAGCCAGGGTATCGGTAACAATGAACGAACTTATTATCTGGATTTTCGCAGTTACCACAACCTGGGTATGCAAGAG
>WGED01000289.1 GCA_015492915.1 Cyclobacteriaceae bacterium | reverse complement strand
GTGTGCAGCCAGGTAAAAAACTCTCTGCGGAAACATTGTGTTCCAACTCTATATCGGAAGAATTGAGATATATGTATATATCGAGTGTGTTTCCTGCATTGTGGGGAATTTTATCTGCAAGTCCTGTTATGTCAACGAACATGAATTTTTCAGGAAAAGTAAAATATTCTGTTAACAGGCGATATCCAATAAAGGATGAGGCAGGGTAGGGGAGCAGGCCGTCTTTAATATCAAAACCAACAGGTTTAATGCTGTTGCAGCCTAAAAAAACAGGTGTTGTATCTGTTTCCGACAAGGCCAGGACGATGTTATTACAGCTGTTCAGGAGCATTTGGTAAAGAGGGTTGACATGTTGAGCCTGACCTTTAAGGTAAAACCTTAAGTATTCCGGGCGTAATTCTGAAAAAGACATTTCCTCAGTGAATGTGGACAGTGACAGTTTTAGTACGCTTTCAGCACCTGATATTTTTGCTGACCCGGGGGTGGAAAACGGGCGGCCTATCAAGGTTGCGGAAGTAACGCTGATTGGCCACAGTTCTGTATCGTATACTGTTGAAAAGCGGCAGTTCTCACCTTGAAATTGTGCTGTTTCAAGTAATGATTTTTTTGGGATGACATATTGTGAGTCCAGCAGGTCTATGTTTGCCTCAAATTGCACTATAGACATTGAGGGTATGGGGCGCTGGTAATGTGGATACAAAATGCCAAGTAAAGCATCGCTCAATTCAGGAAAATCATCATCAAGCTTATGCTGAATCCTTGCATTTAAAAAAGCAAACCCTTCAATTAATCGTGAAACATGCGGGTCTTCAATTGTGTCACTGTTAATGCTTAAACGCCCGGCAATTTTGGGGTGTTCTTTCGCAAATTCAGCGCCTAACTGACGCAGGTATGCGAGCTCTTTTTCATAATAGGGCAGTAATTCATCAGCCATGGCTTATTTCCTTAACGCTGACCGTTCTGGTTGCTGATTCAAGAATGGAGTCAAATACGACCACTTCCGGTAGTGGATCAGCATAAATAACAGCATCAATTCTAAATCGTAATGTCCGGTCAGTTTTATCAAAATTTTCTAAAAAGGATACTTTTACAGATTTAAACCTGGGTTCAAAATAATGTAGTGTCTGTTCCAGTTTTCGGGAAAACTCATTCCGTTTTTCGATATCCACAATATTGACGGTGGCCAGGTCAGGCAAACCATAATTCAATAGTGATTTACTGAGTTCGGGAAAATCATCAGGTGGCTCGGAAAGATAAAAACGTGTATTCAGTAAAAATTCAAGGTCGCGGCGAATACTGCTACGTAATTGTTTTAACAATTGATGATGATCAGGATCATGTTCTGTTTTGTTATGTGTTTCATTATCAAAGAGCCGATCCAAAACGGATGGACGTAATTTTTTTGTTTTATCAACTCGCGCCATTATTCAGTTTCCCAGGGATGCAAGTTCCGTCACAAGCTCTAATTCAGATACCATCTGATCAAGCTGATAGTGCGGCTGCAAATGAATAACGCATAAATACTCCCCTGGTCTTGCGGGGTGTTCTTTTACCCGTACGGAAGCTTCTTTTAGGGGGTATCTTGCTTGCTCTTCCCAGTCAAGATCTTCCCGTCCTGTCGTGTATTCAAGCAACCAGTCCCGCAAAAAACGTTCACAACGATCCGCATCAGCAAAAGACCCGACCTTGTCCCTAATCATTACCTTTATGTAGTGCGCTATACGCGAACCGCATAATACATGCTGTAGCATACCTGAGAGTTGCGCATTGGAGTTTGCAGATGCCTGCCTGTGTACAGTAAATTTATACATTGACTGATTGTTATAATAGGTAGCGTGAGAGGATAAGTAATTCTGGCACAAGGGTATGAATCCCAACTCGCTTATTTCTTTTTCAGCTGCATCGGTCACGATCACATCGGTAATCGGTTTGTGGGCAATTGCCTGCCCGTCTGTTTCAAAATAATCAACGGTCAATTCTGTAACAAGGCCACCAGAGGTATGGTTGCGCGGTACTCCGCGTATATGACCGAACCAGCCAACATTTGCAAATTCACGAATAAGAATGATTGCAAATGCATAACAGGCATTTCCCCACAAGTAGTTCTCGCCTTCTTTTGCGGATTTTTCGTAAAAATAAATCCCCCTGTAACTTCCCGGTGTCTTTCGGTAAGGCGGTCGTATTAAAATGCGAGGCAGCATTAAACCGATAAAGCGAGAGTCTGTTTTTTCTCGTAAGGCATGCCATTTTATATATTCTTTTTGGCTGAAAATACTTTTTAACTTGAATGGAAGCCCTAGTGCTGAGAAATCATCCATTCCAAACATATCGCTGGATGCTGATGTAATAAACGGCGCCAAAGAAGCCGCTGCGATTTGCGCCATACCTTCCAGGGTAGCTATATCATCATATGGACTGTTTTTTGAGATTCGGTGGCTTATTTCATAGTCACCAATAATAACGCCATAAGGTTCGCCACCTGGGGTGCCATACTCTTTACTGTATATTTTATGAAACAACTGGCTCTGGTCGAACTCCAGGGCTCTGTTAATATCCTTCACAACTTCCGGCCAGGAAATGTCAAGCATTCTGATTTTGATGTTTTGTTTGCCGTCAGCCTGCCTCACCAGCAACCAAAGCCCTCTCCATGATGCTTCAAGTTTCTGAAGTTTTCGGTGATGTATTATTTCATTTAACTGCGTATTTATTTTTTCATCTATGTCCGCGATCACTCCAAAAATGGCATTTTTTATCTTCGATACTGATGTCAGTTTTTCTCTTGATGTGAATGTTTCAATGCAATAGCGTAATGCTTTATTGTCATCTTTTTCGCGAAGAAATTCGTTTAAGCTGGTGACGTACGCAGGCTGCGAAAGGACTGTGTCGAGGTCGATCCTGCTGTGTGTCTGTTTGGTAACTGGGGCTTGTTGTTGTATTTTTGACACGGACTTACCATTGGCTTAAGAGGCTGACGATTGCAATAACAGGTGTTTTGTCATTTTGCCAGGTTTTTTCGCACCGCCCAGGTATCATGGAAAAATGCCTGGATTATTTATTTTTGCCGGGTGATTTTTTAACCCTTCTTGCGTTAATAACCTTGTTAGTTGATTTGCTGCCTGTCAAACATTAAATCCGAATCCGCCATGCTATTCCCTTTGTCTCGTAAGCTGTGCCTAAACCAAGCATTGCCCCCATCTATCTGACGTGGGTAAAACCAACTGCTCTCATTTCTGAGAGCAGTTAATCGCATTAACCTGCTTTCGGGATATTGGCAACGAGTCTGAGTGACGCCGTCAATTCTTCCATTTGCAGCCATGGCCGCATCCAGGCAATGGCGCTGAATACGCCGGGTTGCCCGGGGACTTCTTTGACTTCTATTGAAGCCTCAGCCAGCGGGTAGCGGGCCTTCATTTCGGGGCTGGCATCCGGGCTGTTATTGACGTAGTTGGATATCCATTTATTAAGCCATTCTTCGGCCTCTGAGGCTTCCATAAAGGAGCCCACTTTGTCGCGCGCCATCACCTTCAAAAAGTGTGCGATGCGCGCCGTTGCCATTATATAGGGCAGGCGGGCTGATATTTCCGAGTTTGCTGATGCATCCGGATCGTCGAATTTTTTCGGTTTTTGCGTTGTTTGCGCACCAAAGAAAACGGCATAATCTGTATTTTTATAATGACATAATGGCAGAAAACCCAGCTTGCTCAGCTCAGCTTCCCGTCGGTCAGTGATGCCGATTTCGGTCGGGCATTTTTGGTCCATGTCACCATCATCACTGGTGAAAACATGGCTTGGCAGGCCTTCAACCTTACCACCGCCTTCGGCGCCACGAATACTGGTGCACCAGCCGTATTCAGCAAAAGAGCGGGCCAGGGTGGTTCCCATGGCGTATGCGGCATTCATCCAGCAGTAATTATCATGTTCGTGGCTCAATTGCCGTCCACTGCTGTCAACCGTTCCTTCTTCAAAATTGAATGCCTCAATGGGCTTTGTGTCCTGACCATAAGGCAGGCGCGCGAGAACACGCGGCATGGTCAGGGTAACAAAACGGGAGTCATCACTGTCACGGAAACTGCGCCATTTAATGTATTCCGCAGAATCAAAAATTTTCTCCAAATCACGGGGTTTGGACAATTCGGTGAACGACTCAAACCCGAACATTTCTGGTGCAGTGGCTGATATGAAAGGGCAGAAGCCGGCCGCTGCAATATTCGACATATTGGAAAGCAGATCAATGTCATCCGGATGAGATGAAAATTCATAATCACCGATTAACGCGGCATAAGGTTCACCACCGGCAATGCCAAATTCACTTTCATATATTTTTTTGAAGGTTTGACTTTGGTCAAACTCTACAGCCTTATCCAGGTCTCTCGCCAGCTCGGTTTTGCTGATATTCATGACCCGTATCTTCAGCTGGGAACTGGTTTCCGAGTTCATCACCAGATGGTTGAGTCCACGCCACGAGCCTTCCAGTTTTTTGAACTTTTCATGCTGCATGACAGCAGAGAGTTGACTTGACAGCGCTTTGTCAATGGCGTTTATGGCGGAATTAATGGTGACCGTCAGGTTTTTATCCCAGGTGACAGTCCCTTTCATTGCTTCCTGGGTCAGTGTTTTCAGCAGCTCCTCGGTTTCATCACGGGGTGTTTGCTTGGTCGCTCCAATGGCCTGCTCCAGAAAGCTGACTTCTGCGGCGGCTTCCGTTTCTTCCTGTGCGTCTACTTTTTGTTCTTCACTCATTGTTTGTCACCTTCATCATTGCCGTTGTCTTTATCGGCAGTGCCTAACTCTCCCGATAACGATGCCAAGGCTTCTGTATTACTTAAAATATCTTCCAGTACATTTTCAAGTTCTTCAGACCGGTCAGCCTTGCTCAATAAATCCCGCAATTTGTCACGGGTTTCCATGAGTTTTTTGAGTGGCTCGACTTGTTCAACAATTTTATGCGGTTCAAAATCTTCCATGTTTTTGAAATCAAGCGCTACGGACATTTCACTGCCATCGCCTTCCAGAGTATTGCTGACTTTCATATTTAATTGAGGCGCTGTTTTTTCCATGATTTCATTAAAGTTATCACGGTCTATTTGTGAAAATTTTCTGTCTTTGAGTGGCTTTTTGTTTTCTGTGTTGTCACCGGAATAGTCGCCCATGACGCCCATCACAAAAGGGAGTTCCTTTTCGCTGACCGCCCCGTTTGTTTCCACATCGTATGTAATATGTACGCGCGGCTTCCGTACCCGTTTTAATTTGTCATGTATGCTGTCGGCCATTGAGTATTCCTCCGTATATAACTGTTATGTAAGTAACTGCTTTGATCTGTGTTTTGTTAACGGTATGTTTTTGTCGTGCGCATTTGCGCTTTAATTGTCATTTATCTGCACACCGGTCAGTGAGCTATAGGTTGTACGAGAGGATGAATCCGGTATTAATTCATTGATCAACTCATCAAGCGACATTCCACCCCAGGTTACTGCTCTGTCGAGAACATATGATATCGGTGAATGGGGCTCTGTTCTACGGAAAAAATCTGAAATACTGGCCAGCTGCTTAAAGGCCTCCTCACGTGAGCCGGGAACACCGGCAGGAATGGCGGCGCCAGATTCAGGGGAGGGCGCTTGTGCGTCGTCGGATGATTCATCATCATTGACGACAGGCTGCTCGACCGGAAATTTGTGTTTTGCAATATGGTTGATTGCGCCAAGTGTTTCTTCCAGAAGCTCAATGATTTTACTGGTCGCTGGCGCACTATGGCTTCCACAGTGCTCATTCAGCAGACTGCTGATGTGTCGATACTCGGTGAGGCATTCAGCGACATCGTCCCGCAGGTCCACAAAGTAGGCGGGGGATGACTGCTCAACGGCACGCTCTATGTCATCCATGCTAAAACCGGCTTTTGAGGCCTGTTCGGCGCGGGTTTTGGCATCCGAAATTCTTTTTATATCAATGGCCTGCTTGTATTGCCAGAGACTGAACGGACCTGGTTGCACATCATCGGTGATATGAGTGCTCCGAATAGGCGCAAGCAATACACCATCCGTGCCTTCACCATTCAGGCCGGATATGGCGGCGACGCGCGTTTCAATTCCGTCTTCATCTTCCTGAGGATATAAACCTTCGTGCCAGTATTGTTCGATCAGCTGCCGGATAAGGGTAAATCCATCCCGAAGCCCCTGAAAGCCGGCTTTTCGCACCAACGCCTCAGTGTACCAGCAGGCAACTTCAATATCTTTAGCTTTGGTTGATAGTATTTTGGGGGCGAGTGATGCAATTTTGTTCCAGTTTTCAATGGCTTCTGTACTGCCGCCATCAAACATGCTATTACGTTCCGCGGCCCTTGCTGAGTTTCGGGCGCTTTTGATTTCTGCGTACAATGACGAAGGAGAAGCGTTGTTGCGGACATCTTCACCAACGACATTTTCTTCAGATATCGGCTGCATCAATGTGTTGATATCAATTAGTGCGGGTGACGACATTTATCCTCCTGCCAATCCCGGATTATCGGGAGTTTGTGCCTTAATATTGTTTTGGGGAAACTGGGTACGCAAACGCAATAAACCCGGGACTTCCAGAACCCTATGATTATACATAGATAGTCAGTTCACATAAATCTAATCAATTTTCACATTGCAAACCTGTAGTTTGTTACACATATCGCTGGCGCAGTATGGATTCATGAGCCCCTGCGTTATATTAATAAATTTAACTACTTAAGCCCATTAACTAGTGCTGTTTATAAGGTATCATGGGAGTTAAGTAAAGCCTCGCACAGCGCGAAATATTCCAGTTTTGTTGCCTTTTCAGTGACGTATAGTCCCGGGCCGGATGGAAAGTCACTTTCCGGGGTGGCCGGAACATCCCGGATGGTAATGAGTAATAGGGAATCTGGCCACCACAAAATAGTGGTCATATGCACTATTTTAACCAGGTCGAGACAACCGCAACCCTGCTGCATATATCAATAATTTTACTTTCCAGCCGCGCCCCGATTATGTTTACTCAATAAATACAGTTAGTTAGACCTGGCTCGTGTATTTTTTGGGCAATAAAGGGTTGCACAGGATAATGCTTGTACGGATTGCACAGCCGCACTGTTTCGCTGAAAATAAAGAATAATGGTGATGTGTAATCAGGTATATTGCCGGTGTTAGCGGAAATGTAACAGGTAGAGCAGGGTGTTAAGTGTATGCCGATTGAAATAACAATTATAAAATCCCCCGGGAATGTGAATAATAGTGAGACAAGCCGCACATTTTCTGAAAGCGGGGGCACTTTAGGACGCGGCCCGGGCAACACCTGGGTGCTGGATGACCCGGAGAAGTACATGTCATCTGTACACGCACGAATCAGTTTTGAAAATGGACAATACATCCTCAGCGATGTAAGCACCAATGGAACATTTGTGAATGGTTCTCCAGAGCCTCTGGGGGGTGGGAATAAAGTCACTCTTGCCGAAGGGGACCGCTTCATCATCAGCGACTACGAATTTATCGTGAACTTTCGTGGTACAGGCAGTGCTGGTGATGACTTGCTGAGTCCCGCGACAGGGCACAGCCCATTTCCGGAAATGGATATTTCTGGAAACAACGAGATCGGGGATGCAGCAGGGGAAAGTTTGTTTTCGCCAAATGATCCGTTTGCTGCTGCCCCGGCAGGCAATTATGCGCCAGCGTCAGATGCAATGCCGGATTTTAATATGGCCGAAACCGACCCTCTGGCAGCACTGGATAAGGCAAGCGCCCATCATCATCAGCCAGCAGCCCCCGGTGACCCGTTTGCCGGCAGTAGCATGGCCGATCATGGCGTCGCCATAAACGACGCCATTGACTGGCCAGACTCAAATATAGAATCCGGCATGATTCCGGATGACTGGGATGCCGACGAACCGCTCGATACCCCGACGGCTTCCCCTGAGCACATCGCGTCAGCATTTGAAAATACGCCTGATCATTTACCCGACAACAGTTTTTCAAATGTAGAAGCGCTGGCAAAGCTGGAAAATGAATATCTGGCCCTGGAAACTGAAAATAAAAAATTAATTAAGGATATTGCCCGGCTCAAGGAATATATAAAAAAACAGAATGCCAGTGGTAAAACCAGTGAACAGGGAGAAAAACGTAGGGTCACTGCTTTGGATAAAGCATTAATAGAAGCACTGGGTTTCTCGGAAAAAAACCTGGATAACGATAAGATGCTGGAAATCAGCGAAACTGTTGGCCTGTTGGTACGGGAGACAATGGAAGGGATGATGCGGGTTCTGAGTTTCAGAAAAAAAATCAAGGAAGAGTTCAGAATTAATGTCACCACCATACAGCCTGTAGAAAACAACCCTTTAAAATTCTCCGCAAATATTGATGACGCAATGGAAAACATGTTTATCAAGGAAAATAATGCCTACAAAGAACCCATAGAAGCGGTACGCGAAGGGTTTCAGGGTATTGCTGAACATCAGGTTGCGGTACTCGCCGGAATGCAGGCAGCTTTTCGGGGTATGCTGGAAAGATTTGACCCGGACACGCTCGAAAAAAGATTTGAAAAGTATAAAAAATCCAGCTTGATCCAACTTGGCAAAAATCGGAAAAACTGGGAATCCTACAGAGCATATCATGCTGAGCTAGCCGGGAATCTGGATAACTCTTTTCAATACCTGTTTGGATATGATTTTGTACAGGCATATGAAGAACAAATGCAACGTTTAGTGATTTCAAGAAAAGCAAGCGCGAATAAAAAATAGATGTTTTGGTCAAGATCAGGGAATTAGCATGTATTTATCACATACCATCAGATTCATGACAATGAGCCTCGTGCTCTTCACAGCCACTGCCTGTACCACACTGAATACAAAGGTAGGAGGAATGCTGGATCTTGATTCAGATCTTGTTCTCTCCTTTTTTGTGGATGCCGATGTAAACCCCGATGATAATAAAATTCCATCGCCACTGATTGTCAGAATGTATGAACTCAAATCGCCCAATATATTTAAAAAAGCGAATTTTATTGATGTTTATGAAAAAGACGCTGAAGTGCTGGGCGCCGACTTGGTCGCCAGGCAACAACTTAAACCGATACAGCCGGGTGAAAACCGGAAAGTCAGTTTTGTCTTAAATAAAGAAACAAAGTATGTCGGCCTCTTTGCTGAATTTCTGCAATATAAGAATGCAGACTATAAATTAATCATACCCATTGCCCAGACCAATGTATTCAGCTCGTCAGCAGATATAAAGTTATCGGGTAATAAATTGATTCTTATGGTCGATCAGACACCAGCGGTGGAAGATGCTACTGAGTCCGACGAGGAATAACCCGGGAAAAACCGGTTTTGTCTGAATATTTCTCATAATCTGCTCGCAGGCTGCCGAGTGAAACAATTGCAGCCAATGTGTTAACACGTATTTTTATAAATAAAAATCTAATCAGCATAATTAAAGCCCAGGCAGGATTTCATGTCACTAGATAGCAAAGTCATTTGGTCGGAGGGAATGTTTCTCAACCCCCATCATTTTCAGCAACAGGAGCGTTATATTGAACGCTACATTGATGGTAAGTGCACGGCATATGGAGCATACGGCTGGGGTATACATCATATTGAAATTGATCAGGAGTTGCTTAAGCTGGGGAAAATTTCACTCATCAACGCCAAAGGCGTTTTTCCTGATGGAACCCCTTTCAGTTTTCCTGACCAGAATGACTTGCCCCCCGTATTTGAAGTTCCTGAAAATACACATGACAAAATTGTTTATCTGGCAATTCCGGTCAAACGTCCCGGCGCAATTGATGTTTTACCGGAAAAAGAAACACAAGGGCTCGCACGTTATTATTCCTCAAAACAAAGCGTCCGGGACACCTCAATAGAAGGAGGCGATAACACCGAGATTGATATCGGGAAACTCAGAATGCGCTTATTGTTAGAGTCCGATGATATGAGCGGATATGCGGGAATCGGTATTTTACGGATATCAGAAGCACGGGAAGATAAAAATATACTGCTTGATGAAGAATACATCCCCACTTGTTTTGACTGTCATGCCTCAGCGAAACTTTCCGGGTTTCTGTCTGAATTGGCAGGCCTGCTACATCACCGCGGGGAATCAATCGCAGGCCGTCTGGCAGATACCCAGCGCGGCGGCACTGCTGAAATTGCAGATTATATGTTATTGCAACTGGTCAACCGCCTTGAGCCCCTCACCTTGCACTTGTCACAAATGCAAGGACTGCACCCGGTCGAGTTATATTCTGAAGTAGTGCAAATGGTCGGAGAACTGTCAACATTTGTCACCACCAATAAACGCCCCCCGGTTTTCCCGCCTTTTATGCACGATAATTTACAAACAACATTTGTTCCCATTATCAATGCGCTTCGTCAATGTCTCAGCATGGTCTATGAGCAAACCGCATCAGCACTTACCCTGGTTGAGAAAAAATTCGGGATTCGTGTTGCACAAATATCAGACCGGACGCTTATTGACAGCGCCATGTTTGTTCTGGCCGTGCGTGCAAACATACCGGAAAATAAAATCCAGACACTTTTCCCGGCCCAGGTAAAAGTTGGCCCCGTGGACCGCATCAGACAACTGGTAAATGCCGCAATGCCCGGTATACCGTTAAAAGTGTTGCCGGTTGCCCCGCGCCAGATACCCTATCACTCAGGTTACACATATTTTGAATTTGAGCGAAACAATAATTACTGGAAAGAACTCAGGCATTCTGGCGGCATCGCCTTACATATTGGTGGTGACTTTCCGGGATTGGAGCTTGAACTCTGGACAATCAGACAATGATCTTGTGTACATCATTCAGGAGTAATTAATGTCTTCAGATAATCCAGACAAAACCGTCTTTCGACAACCCGTTAACAGGGGTGATGGCACCGTTGTCCGCCCAATGCCTGGCGGACGGGCGTCGAGTAATCACGCAGCTTCCCCTGTTTCTCCAGCGACTGCGCAACAGAATCCGCCCAATATACAGCAGCC
>WGED01000288.1 GCA_015492915.1 Cyclobacteriaceae bacterium | reverse complement strand
TATATAATATAAAATATTATTCCCCAAACCCCGATAATCAAACTGTTAATGAAAATCAACAATGAAATAGGTGCATTTGCACCGGAAGCCCACAGGGTCCGCTTTTCTTTGGATTCATCAATATACGTTGGTATTCCCCACTGTTTGATGTTGGAAACCTCAACAGTACCATAGTCTTCATTTTCCACAATGCGTACCAGAATTTTTAAATTCCCATCTTTATCGCCCGGCAAATCATCGGGAAACTCAATCGAAGCATTCCCTTCCTCATCTGTGGTAATATATTCATCACCAATGGGTAGAGGGCTTAATGGACGCTCCACAAGGAATTTGATTTCTACATCCTCCTGGGGAATTGCAACTCCCGCGGAATCTATCTCTGAAACATTCGCAAATATCATTTTAGCGGAATCAACCACTTCAAACCTTACATCAAGTTTGACATCCTTTACAACAACTTCGGCTTTTTTAGCCTGTAGGGAATCTGTTTCTTCAACTACAGCAATATATTTGACAATCTTTCTATTAGTTGCCAATTCAAACTGTGTTGGTGTTAAAGTATAGGTTGCTATACCTTTATCAGCAGTCACTATTGTCCCCAAAAGGTTCGCAGGAGACACTTCAGTATCATATAGCAACACCTCAATTCCTGCTGCAGGTCGATATCGCTTATCTTTTCTTGTTAATACCCTGACAGACAACTGACGTATTTCATTATTTCTGAAATGTTCGAGGTAGATTCGAACAGGTGCTTTCCCTTTAGCTATTACCGGGTAAAAAGCACTATTTCCAAAGAACAATGAACTAATTAATATTCCTATTATTATTCTCATTTCTGATTTGGTTTAGAATTACTTTCTTTTTCTTCTTTCAATTCCCATATAGGAATGACAGGGAACAATCTTATCAGGAACGTAATGATCAATAGAACAGCGGCAAAAGACGCGCAGGTTATAGCCCACTCTTCCCATGTAGGGATATAATGCCGATAAGACTCGTCAACATCCTGAATAGGCAGATAAGGATGCTGAAGTGAGGGAATTACGATCAGGAAACGCTTAAACCAGGCACCTAACAGTATCATAAAAGATAGAACCAGCATTGGAAGTGGTCTTCTCCCCCATTTAAATATCATCACCACAATAGGGAGTATCAGCCCAAAAATCTGTACCATCCAATACATGCCGGCATATTTACCAAAAAAGAGCTCTATGATATGTTCACCTTCCACTCCAACCATTTTGAACGCGGGCCCCAGGTACTCATTGATGTTAAAATACAGATAAACTAATGACAACATTACCAACAGCTTACCCATGTGATCAAACAACTTATCGTTCAGATACTCTTTCAAGTTCAATGCTATCCTGATAAAGTACATGGCAACAATGATAACCGCCGCACCCGCCATCAAGGCTCCGGAGACAAAGTACGGCCCCAGGTTGGTGCTGTCCCATCCTGGTCGCCAGGTTGTTGAAAACAGCCAAGATGTCACGGTGTGGATGGCGAAAGCCACAGGAATCACCATTACAGATAGTGTAAAGGAAATCTTATGCAAAATTTTATATTGTTCTGGAGTGCCATGCCAGTTGATTGAAAAAACCTTGTAAACCCATCTTTTCCATTTTGCAACATTTTTTACTTTATCGCGGCATATAGCCAAATCTGGAATGAGAGATATATACAGTAATAACAAGCTTATTGTCAGGTAAGTAGTAATTATGATTACATCCCAGATTATAGGTGACTGAATGCGACCATGGATCAACACATTAAAAAACCGGTCAGGGCGCCCCATATCTACAATTATGATGATGCTGGCACACATAATTGCAGCAATGGCGATAATCTCTGAAATACGAGTGAGTGGAGTGGACCAGGTTGCTTTTGATAATTTAAGAATTGAACTGAACAATGAACCGACAAGGCTAATTGCCACCAAAAAAACAAAGTTTGCAATATATACCCCCCATGAAGTATAATCGCGCATGGCAGTAACAATCAGTCCGTATCTTAGCTGTCGATAATAGGCAAACAATCCCACCAAAATAATGGCGATTAAAACAAAGACAAAGATTCGCCCTTTCCTTCTGTTACTGGTCAGATGTGCAAGTAAATCTTTCTCAACTTTTTCATTGAACGGATCAGCAAGAGTATGTTCGTTTTTCATCATCATTTCATGATTTAACTTGATTGTCCTTCTGGAGCATCTTTAAACGGGAATAACCTGTTGGCAGGTGGTAAGTAATATACATTCGGCTGAGTGCCAAGCTCCTCCAGGTATCGGTAACCTGCTTTATCGCGAAGCAGTGTACTTAACCTGACGGTTTCACTGCCATTTGTTACCGAATCAGAATTTTGATCACCAAAATACAGTGCGCCGTTAGGGCATGCTGAGATACAATGCGGCACCTTGTTTTGACGAAGCATATCCGGACAGAAATCACACTTCTCAACCGTCCCTATCTGACTTGGTATGCTCGTCTCCGGTGAATACGGGTGGTTGGTTTTTTGAGGTTTTGGTTTTCCCCAATTAAACACACGGGCAGAATACGGGCAGGCAGCCATACAAAACCGACACCCGATACAACGGTGATTGTCGATAAGCACTAGTCCGTCAGTGCGTTTAAAAGTTGCACCCACAGGACAAACTTTCACGCAAGGGGGGTTGTCACAATGAAAGCATTTTTTTGGCATCCAATAAGGAGAGGACGCCGGATTATCCTGCATTCGCAATACCTTGATATAGGGCCTATCAGGTGTTAGCTGATGATGATGATCACATGCTTTAATGCATTTACGGGCATTGCGGCACCTGGAAAGATCCACGACCATGACAAAATGTTTTCCCGGTATTCCTTTTCTTGCCTCGGCCGGTGATGCAGGTGTTATAGCAGCTTTGTCAACCTGTACCAGTTTGCCGTCTTGTGACAAAAGTGTCACTTTCTCATGTTCTTCTGATTTGCTCTTGCAGGAATGCGCAGTAAGGCCTATTCCACCAATAGCCCCTGCTGCCGCAGTGATTGTTTTGGCGAAAAATTTTCTTCGCGACTGTTTAATCTTTCGTTTCTTCATTTCAATAGGATTAAGAAAAAGATTCTGACTTTTCTACCTATAATGTACCTCATAGGCTCAAGGTCTATTTCCTCAATAAAAATCGCCGGTATTTCATGAATTTATCTTGCCAGCTTTATCTTGATTATCATATATATGACATACAGATAATGAAACCAAACAGCAGACAACAGAATTATTAAAGTATAAACCATCCATAACGGGGCATCGGTATCACCAAGCCCTCTGCGTTCTTTTTTAATTACTTTGACAGGGATGCCCCAGTTTATTTCTCCTCTTGATTCTATGGTGCCATAATCATCATCATCTTCAATCTTAACCACAATTTTTATAACTCCCGCTGTATCTCCGGGCATATAAACGGGAAAGTCAATCCTTGCATTTCCATATTGATCGGTCTTCTCTTTTCCAATATCCAAAAGACTAAAAGTACCTTTGATATAAAAGCGGACATGGAGGCCTTGAATTGGAGTGATTAAGTTATCAGGGCCGATTTCAGAGGCATTTACTTCTATGGATTTGATCGAATCTTTTTGAAAAAAGAATACATCCAGGTTTGCTCGTTTTACGGAGATTTGCCGTTGCACACTTTTGTAGGAACTGTTACCTCCATATTCTACTTCAAAAGTCATGATCCCCGAAGGATCATAAAATATTTTTGAATTATCATTTATTTTAAGAACGACTTTACCTTCATCGTTTGTCACTAATTCTTCCAATAATGCCTTTGAAGTGTCATTAACACTATAAAACCGGATCATAGCACCAGCTAAAGGGACATATCGTCTTTCTTTAGCTATCAGAGTAGCTATGAGCATCTCCATTTTGTCATGATTTTTATAATATTCAACTTGGAGCCTTGTTGTCTTTTTACCTTGTGCTGATATATCCCCTGTGGCAAATATCAGAGCCATAAAGCCAAAAAGGATATATTTAAATAGATTGTTCATGAAAGCCGATAAATCATAAGTGTTCGATTTTCTGAGATTCCTTCATTTTTGTCTCCTTTAATTTTCTTTTAATTATTCTTTCCATCACCGTTTTTCGTAATTGCGCGTAATTTTTTCCTTCCTCTGCTTTTATGATTGGGATAATTGGAATGAACTTGGAAAACAAAAAGAATATCAAACAAAATAGAGCCACACCGGAAAAGGTCAAAAGCCATTCAATCATCGTAGGTTGATAGTGAATATATTCCGGTCTGAGATCCTGCAGTGGTAATAATGGCGTTTCCAGAGTGGGGATAATAATAAGATAGCGTTTGACCCACAGTGCCAAAACGGCAATCACCGAAACCGCAGTGATACTATTAATTGTTCTGAATTTGGGAATAAGAATGACAATAATCGGCAATACAACTCCAATAATTGCAGCAAAGAAAAACCACCACCAATATTCCTCCGGATCAAAGAGTTTATAAAGGACTTCCATATCCCAGGTCTCAGAACCGTACCAACTTGTTAAATATTCGCTAAATGTGAAATAGGCATATAATGCTCCCAGTATCATAAGCATGATACCCAGGTAATTGAAATGGATTTTTGTTATATAGGACTCCAGCTTGTAGTATCGCCGGAAGACCCACATGGCGATAATAAGAACGCCGGTTCCAGAAAAAACAGCTGCAACAACAAAATAAGGAGCAAATATCGTACTATGCCATCCCGGCCGCAGGGTCATGCCAAAAATCCAGGCTAAAACAGAGTGCACAAGTACAGCCAATGGTATAATTATGGCAGACATAATGTCGAGAGCACGATTTAAATACCTGTTTTGCTTTGTATTATCATTAAAATCAACAGCTAAAAACCTGTAAATTTTATTTCGCCATTTGTTTTTGAAAGGATAGTCTCTGAGGGCTGCCAAATCTCGAATGCATGCCAGATATAGAAATATGATACTACCAATAAGGTATGTGCTAATTGCCAGTACATCCCAAATGATCGGTGATTGAATTCTTCCGTATAAAGCGAGATGATGGAGCCTGTCCAAGCGCCCCATACACAATAAAATATACGCTGGTCCGATCAACGTGGAAACGATCGTAATGATCTCAGCGATTCGTATAATAGGCGTCCTCCATTTTACCCGCAACAAATGAAGTATCCCTGAAATCAGAGCACCTGCATAACTTATTCCGATGAAAAATATGAAATTTGCTATATAAATCCCCCAGACTACATTGTCGCGCATACCCGTGACAATATGGCCTTTGACAATCTGGACAATCAGAGCATAAAGACCTCCTAATACAAATATCAATAATACCGCCAGACGTATTATACCATACCTGCTTATCGTCACCATCTGAGCAGTAAAAAAGTTGAGTGTTCTGGTAGCCTTCTGGTCAAGTTCCATTAATTGCCTAATGTTTTTTGACAATGGAGTTTTTATAAAATTCTTTTTGCTCTTCAGTCAGATTATCAAATCCTTTTTTATAATCGAACAATCGTTCCACAGGAGGCAGATAGTATACATTTGGTTGAGTGCCTAACTCTGCCATAAAATGATATCCGGACCTATCATAAACCAACTGGCTAAACCTGAATGTCTCAGTACCGTTAGTTACGATATCTTCACTTTTATTTCCAAAAAATATCACGCCGTTTGGGCATCCTCTCACACATGGCGGCAGTTCCCCTTTGCGTGCATGGTCAGGACAAAAGTCGCATTTGCCTACGGTTCCGATCTGATGTGGCGTGCTTTTTTCCGGAGAATATTCGCCCTCCCTGGACTTATTTTCCTCAGGCTCCTTCCACTGAAATACCCTGGAAGAATAGGGACAGGCAGTCATACAAAATTTACAACCTATACATCGCTCATTATCGACTAGTACAAGGCCGTCAGTCCTTTTGTAGGTAGCACCTACAGGGCAGACCTTTACACAGGGCGGTTGATTGCAATGAAAACAAGGTTTTGGGAACCAGTATGGTGCTGTATCATGACTGTCCTGCATCAAGAATACTTTGATCCATTCATCTTCGGGTGCAAGTGAATGCATCTTCTGACAATTCGTTACACATTTTCTGGCATTTCTGCATTTGGAAAGATCAATAACCATTACGAATTGCATCCCAGGGATTCCTTCGCGGGCTTCTGTAGGAGAAGCCGGTTTATGATGGGCATGGTGTACTGAAGATTGGTCAACTTCAATTAAAGTACCGTCAGTTGTAAGTGCCTTTATTTTATGTTCTGATTTCCCTGTCTTTTTCTTATTGGGATTACAGGCTGCCATCGATAAAATAGTGCCAGCACTAAGAAATATACCTTTTTGGAGAAAGTTCCTCCGATTGTTTTTTGAGTTCATTTTATGACAGGTGTCGGTAAGCTATAAAAAGTCTCTTCTCTGAACTCTTCTCAAAATTTCAACACTTTCTAATTTGCTTTAGATTTTCTCAAAAAC
>WGED01000287.1 GCA_015492915.1 Cyclobacteriaceae bacterium | reverse complement strand
CTTTAAGAATTGTCGTTGGTCGAACATCACATTTGGTTGGTCGAAGCTATTTGCATATTCATTTTTTTTGGTCGCTTTTTCCTTTCAGTAATACTCAATTTAGTGTGAGGTATAGAATGACCGAATGTCCTGTCGTTATCGGGAATCTTTCATATTAACTCTTAAAACCTTACGCTTACCCGTAAACGCCAACTCTCAAAAGCCGCTTGATATTGTTAATTTAGAATTATCATCGGTCGATAAATTTATCTTATTCATGACAAGCATAATTCGCATAATCCCATTTCTGATCACAGCAATACTCATAACCAACCAGTCAGTGTCTCAAAAAGCCAAATATCAGAGCGAGATCATTTATTATCTGAGTCATCATGTTATATGGCCGGAACGTGATAATGGCTATAAATTTGTGATCGGGGTTATCGGTACAGAAAAGGATTTTGTGAGTTTTCAAAAATTTGCCCTTGAAAAAGGCGAGATTCAAGGCAGGCCGATAGAGGTCAGGTACTTTAAATGCACCGCTGAAATCAGTGATTGTCATATTGTTTATATTTCTGAGGAGTGCAAAATAGATATCAATGAGATTGTCAGAAAGACTAAAAAAGAACCCGTATTACTTATTTCAGGAAAAGACGGCTACGGCCGGATGGGATCGATCATCAATTTTGTTGAACAAAATGATAAGCTCAGACTAGAGCTGAACCAAAAACAAGCAATGAAAAGAGGATTAATTATTTCGGATAAGCTTAAGGCAATAGCCATATTGATCTGATATCAATTCAAAGCCCGGTGCGAATATAATGCTACCATATAATTACATGATTTTCATTGCGGCTCGCAATCGGATGCTTTAGCAGTATTTTCTTATTAGTATCCGGATATCCCTGAAAACGAATGTCAATATCTTGCATGCGTTTGCCCCTCGGCTTTCCGCATGGGGAAAAATCACTCATTTCTCATACAATTAATCCGCTCAATTTAAGGCCGCATTTTTTTCATATCACAGCGAAATAAAATATATTGTTGTGAGTAAAAAATATGCCGGCCTATGAAAATCCTTTTTGTTGTGAATCCCATATCGGGAGGAAGAGACAAGCAAGTATTTCTACAAAGTGCACGGCTGTTTTGCCAAAAATACGGTATTGACTCTCACTACTACCACACTACCGGCAAAGACGACATCAGAGTATTGAGAAAGAAGATCAAGCGGATCAGGCCCGACCGGGTGGCATCGATCGGAGGGGACGGCACCACACTCATGACATCGATGGCATTGCGCAACACAGGAATACCTTTCGGTATTATTCCCATGGGATCTGCCAACGGCATGGCGAGAGAACTGGGCGTGAACAGCGACCCGATGGAGGCTTTCATTGAGCTCGTTGTCTCACAGGTGATTGTCCCGCTCGACATGGTGTGCGTAAACAAGGAACACTATTCCATTCACCTCGGTGATGTGGGTATCAATGCAATGCTCGTAGAAAACTTTGCCAAAGATGAGCGCCGTGGCTGGCTGGCTTACGCCAAATATTTCGTGGAGGTGGTAAAGAATGCACCCATGTTCAGGGCAGGCATTGAAATAGACGGGAAAACTTATGAGCATCAGGCTTATGCCGTGGTCATTGCCAATACGAGGATGTATGGCACGGGTGCTATCATCAATCCGCTTGGCAACCCTCATGACGGCAAATTTGAGATTGTCGTAGTAAAGCAAAACGACTTGTCGGTGCTTATCAACCTGGGGTTAACCGCTTTCACGGAAAAGGCTATTGATGCGCTGCGGCCTTATTATGACATCTACCAGGTGACTGCTGCCAAAATACAACTCGACAGCCCTATGACTTTCCAGCTCGATGGCGAGGTGATCGGGAAGCAGGATTTTCTAGAAGCAGAGATCATTCCGGCCGGTGTGCGATACATCAGCACCAACGACAATAATTTTGTGAAAGAAATGCCCGAAAATCCATAGAAATCCATGTGGGACCGGGGATAATAAGGTGTACCGACCCTGAATTCCGTGATTAGCTCTTTACTAGTGTCATGCCAAATGAAAATTAACGCAAATACCATTTTTGAATTAAAACACCGGAATGCCGGGAGGCTGTCTCAAAAGTATTTGCGTGGGGAAATATCCCAATAATGCTTAAAGATTCAGCATTCAATAAATTAAATATTTTGTTTTTATGCTTATTTCTTCTTTAAATGGGAGATTGTCCCAATGGGAACGAAAAAATCGACCACTTTTGAGACAGCCTCCCATAT
>WGED01000286.1 GCA_015492915.1 Cyclobacteriaceae bacterium | reverse complement strand
GGTACTGATAATGAAAAAATTAAAGCTGAATATAATCAGCTAAACGATGAATACAAAATCACCATTGTAAAAATAATCCGTCACATCCTCAAAAAAAGGATTGAACAGCTTAACAGTTATATGGGGCAGTCAAGGTTTGGACTGGCCAGGCTTTATGATAATAACCTGATTGTTGACTAATCATTATGCGTAGAATTTCAGGGTCCGTTAACATTTTATCTTCCTCACTGTCGTGCCTGAAAAACTGCCAATCATTCATTGTGGATGACAGGGGTGCGGGGAAAGGTTTGCTGCTGCCAGATAGACAACAAGCAACACCGAATGGTGTTTTTTCAGGCACAGCCTGCAGGACCGGAGCATGATGAAGATGAAGTATCAACAAACTCTGTTCTTTCTTGCTTCACTTCTTCTGCTGAGTGCATGCGGGACATCTTCTGTTGTAACGCGCCCAACACTGGGTGACCTTGATGTCAATACAACACAAAAGTCTGAAAATGGTGCATCCCCCATTCCAAAATCAAGCGATGAAATTCGTAAAGCCTATGCCTTGTATTTGGAACATGCGTCTAAAAATGACAAATCAAGAGTCGATGCGCTGAGCAGGCTTGCTGCATTGGAATTCAAACTATCCGAGCAAATACTAAAAAATAAAAACAGTCAAAATGATGATGCAGTTGAAATGGCGGATAATAATCTTTACAACGCAAAACTGGACAGAACCATTGAGCTGCTCAGTACTGCTGTACGTGATTATCCCGATGATAAAAATAATGATAAAACACTGTATCAGCTGGCCAAGGCCTATGATCAAAAAGGCGATTTGGAAAATACACATGCCACCCTGAAGGAGTTGACCAAAAAATATCCAAACTCAGTGTATTATATCGAGAGCCAATTTCGCCTTGCCGAAAATGCATTCAGCAGAAAAAAGTATTCTCTTGCCGAAGACAAATATACTGATGTTATTGGCTCAAAAACAAGGAGTGTTTTTTACGAAAAATCTTTATATAAACGTGGATGGGCTCGTTTTAAACAGGAATTTTATTTTGAAGCCATTGATGATTTCTTACGTGCGGTAAAACTTAACCAGTTTGATGAATTTCACAAACTTAGCGATACAAAAAAAGATTTGTTTAATGAATATTTTCGCGCCATCGGGCTTTCTTTTTCGTACATGGGAGGGGCAGAACCACTTCACTCCTATTTCAAAGATAATCCTGATTTCAAACATTTATATTATATATACGCACATCTGAGTAATATTTACATCAAAGAAGAACGAAAAAATGATGCGGTGCTTGCCTTGCAGGCTTTTGCAAAATACAACCCGAATTCTGATTATGTGCCAGAGGCTTTGTTAAAGGTGATTGATATTTGGGAATCAGGCGGTTTTTCTTCAAGAATGAATGCTGCACTGGAATCCTTTTATGCCATTTATCAACCGGGAAGTAAATATTGGAAAAAAAGAAAGAACATAAACCAACGTATTTTTAAGTTGGTAAAAAATACTCTGCGGGAACATATTCTGACCATAACGGCGAATTATCATAAAAAATACCTGAAATCACATAAGCCAGGTGATTTTTCCAGTGCTGCGCGATGGTATGAAAATTATCTCAAGCATTATTCGTCGTATTCCAAAAAAGATAATATACATTATTTGTATGCCACTCTTCTTGCCGATAATAAAAATTATATTAGCGCGCTAAAACATTATGAACTCGCAGCCTACGATTCAAACATCATTATTGATAAAAATGCTGCATATGAAGCTATTTTGTTGGTTTCAAAACTGTCCGATTCGGATAAGACCTCACTATCGTGGATTAAAAAACTCATCCACTTTTCCACACTTTATGGACAACAATACCCAAATGACGAACGAACAGCCAATATAATTGCCCACGCCAGCGAAATTGCATATAAGAACAATATGTTTAAGGAAACCATTATGCTGGCAGAATTAACATCGAGCAGTATCAGTCATTCAATGGCAATAAAAATCAATACGATAAAGGCGCACTCATATTTCAAGCTGGAACAATATGAGGATTCTGAAAACACATATCGCAGCATATTGAGCGATTATGATTTGCTTCAAAGAAATAATTCATCTGTTACAGACGGTTTGGCTTTGGCGATTTATTATCAGGGAAAATCGGCGCACGAAAAAAATGAAACCAATGTGGCAATTCAGCACTATGTGCGAATCGCACAAATTGTTCCAGGCTCATCCATTGCGGCAACAGGATTGTACGATGCCATTTCTTTGGCAATGAAATAAAATCTTTGGAATAAATCCATAGAATATATCAAGGAATTTCAGCGCTTATACCCATACCACAAAAACTCATATGATGTCGCTAAAAAACTG
>WGED01000285.1 GCA_015492915.1 Cyclobacteriaceae bacterium | reverse complement strand
ATATACCGGTGGTGAGCCCCCTTCAACAAATTCTAATAATTTGTCCGGAATCCTATCAAAAATCTGCCCATAGCAATAACCCGTATAATCAAATTTATATCGTCCTTCCCATGTAGGGCACGGAGGCGCCAACTGCCGGTTGATTGCCAGCAGGGTATGGCTTCGGCTTGTATGATAATCATTCGATTTTTTAACTGGCGGCATACCAAGGGCCTTTCTTTTTGGATTAACGAACTTCCTGATGATGTAACCTGAAATGGCCGCAAGCCCCTTCCATCCAAACCTGTTGGCAATTACAGGCATATTCTGCCAGGGCATCAGCGGAGGGGGTTGGTTGCCCGGCAGCACGGGGGCAAATGTCATTCTGTAAAAGGGGATATCGCGGTATTCGGCAATAGTCGGCGCCACCACCTCATTGACTGTCGTGACCAGTGCATCGGCCCCTTCTGAAGCACTCAGTAAAAAATCAAATTGCTCATCAATGGATTCGGCAAAGAACTCCATCGCCTTTTTCAATGCTCCAAAGCCACTACCAATACCTTTCATCAGGCTTTTCGGATCAGCACTTTTATAAGTTTCAGGCGCAAGACCTAACTGCTCTGCATAATTTTCGAACAACTCGGGGACGCAAACGCTCACCTCATGGCCCCCACCCTTAAGCTTAGCCGCCACTTCTATCACCGGGTGCACATCACCACGGCTGCCTCTGCTCGATAGTACTATTTTCATAGCCGGATTAGTAATTCTCTATGGCTTCAATATCTATATCGGGAAGTTGGAAATCGGGAATACGGTCTTTCCTGGCCCTGTACCAGGCCAACGGAATTCTGAACAGAATAGCCCGCGGGCTGAATTTGATCGAAGACATAATCCAACAGCCATGGGTGCACCAGCAGTTGGCTTTTTTGCCACCGCCAATTTCATCGATCTCCTTTTTCATCACTTCGGAATGCAATGCCTTTGTGATGTCGAGGTCATGATCCTGTATTTTGCCAATAGCGGAACGCATTTCACAAGAGCGGAAGGCACCGTTGTGATCGATGACGATAGTCGTTTCGCCGGCCGTACATTTCATGCCCCAATGACTCGGGCCCAAATAATTGGCATCCTGTAAATCGTTCATGAAACGGATAAAGCCCAGAAAATACACGCGCGCCAACGCTTTCTTAATGCCCTTCAGATCTTTAAATAGTCGTTCGCCTTGCACTTGGAGTAACGGATAAACCTTTTTTCTCATCGCTCTCAGTTGTTCGGGTGTTATGGAT
Source organism: Cyclobacteriaceae bacterium (assembly GCA_015492915.1). Lineage (GTDB taxonomy): Bacteria > Bacteroidota > Bacteroidia > Cytophagales > Cyclobacteriaceae > JAAUQL01. The sequence goes on along the minus strand of WGED01000285.1, from coordinate 22,579 downwards.
TTTGTTTCCGGATCTTTCGGATCACCGCGGACCACCTCAAAAACATGAGCGTCAATAAGATCTTTTTTCAACAGATATACGCCGAGATCAAATATTTCATCCAGCGCTTCCGGTGTGACGACTGTAGCGACATTCTGGATCAATCTCGGATTATTTCGATATTTCTGCCGGATCAATTCCATGGATGAAATGGTCTTTTTAAAGTTGCCTTTCACTCCCCTGATGGCATCATGGGTTTTCCCCAGACCGTCCAGCGAAAAATTAAGATGGATCTCGAGTTCAGGACATTCCTTAAGAAGTCTGCCTACATATTCATCGATATTTTTTGTCAAAAGTCCATTGGTAGGCAGGTTGACGACTCTCATATTGTTATTGTCGTAAAACAGCGTAATGATGTCGACCAGTTCCTTTCGCATAAATGGTTCGCCACCCGATATCCACAACTTGTCAAACGCAGGAGACGTTTCGGAAATGCGTCTGATCTCCTCAAAAGTCAGGTCCTCATTTTTGTTCAATTCCTCATGATAAAAACACGTTTTGCAGCGCGAGTTGCACTGTGAGGTGACAAACAGAAAGAGTGCTTCGAGTTTCCTTTTTCGTACGACCTTATGAAACAGGCCGGAATTACCTTTGGAAACATTTTCCTTGCTTGGTTGACCGTTTCCGTTTTGATCCTTGACAGCCAATTGTGGCGTCTCAGGCACGGGCTTTTCAAATGGCACAGTTAGTTGATCTGTTTTCATAGACAAAAATTTTATCAACCTTCAAAAAAATATTTCATCAAAAGAGAACCTGCACTGGTGAATAGACGCAATTAAGCAAATGCTTTTTTTCATCCTTTTTTATGCGGTAAATCTCTTTTTATTTTAAATAAAAACCATCTAACAAAGATAAAAGCAAGTTTGAGATTTTAAACCCAAAATTCTCAATAACCTTTCTATTCCGAGCTTAAATTACTTCAAAATCAGACACTTCGTTCACGTTTGATTCGTCACCATAAAAGTGCATTATGCCTCCTCGTCAAACGTGCTGATTTTCTTCCCGCCCTGGCGGGACAAGTTGTACTTTAACTTCTCATAACGAAATCCTGGTGAGAATTTTGGGTTTAATGTTAACAGAAAAGCGGGTAATGCCCGCTTTTTTTGTTGCATACCTTACCAGTGATATCTCGTATAGTCATACAATGGTATTTCATGAAAAATAGGCATATTTTCATGTAATTTTTATACAAGGGACATGTCCTCTTTATAATAATAAACATTGAGCAAAATGAAAAAAAACCTAATAATCCTCGTTTTGATCTTAAGCCCGCTATTCATAAAGGCCCAGAGCATGGGGCTGTCTTTTTCTTATTTCTTTCCCAAGAATGGTTATTTCTCCGTACCCGTTACACCGCTATCACTGAGAGGAGTGGGTTTTGATATCACTCCATTTCTGGCGATCGAGTCGGGATTTACGCTTTACCGGATTTCGGGTATGGGCGTAAAAGGCTTGCCCTGGGAATCAAAAAAACCACTTATCGGTCCCTTTTTCTCATTAATGGTGCCTCTCGAGCTTGTGATCACGCTTGACTTTGGAGGATCCGCGCTGAAACTGAAAGGCGGCGGGTTTGCCTTCTATGACTTTTCGACGAAAATCAATGAAGGCAATCTGGACAGGGAGTTGCGCGACCATCTCGGATGGGAGGTGCTCAATACTGACTTTACAGTAAAGAACAATTTCGGTTACGGCTATCATTTCGGTGGAGAGTTCATTATTTATTTTTCCAAAAAATTCGGCATCAGCCTTGAAGCTTATTACCTGTCCGGCTCCTCACCGCTCGATATGAAAGGGGCATATGCCGGCATTCCAACTAATGGCGATCTACTTGTAAACGAACAAGTGGAATTTAAAAATGCCGAGTTAGATTTTACCGGCTACGAGCTATCACTGGGCATACTGTTTACTCCCTGAGGTCGAGTTGTTGCTTTACAACCCGCAATCCTTCATTAATAGAATGCGGTTGATAACCCAACACCTCTTTTGCTTTTGAAATATCAAATCCCGTTTTCAATGGCCTTTTGGCAATTTCTTTGAATTCCGACGCATTGGTGGGTGAAATAAGTTTTTTGTCAAGCCCGAAAACATCTGCGGTTTTCAATGTCAACTCATAGGGTGTCAGATAATCAGCTCCGGAAATATGGTAAATTCCCATGACTTTTTTGTCAATAATCAGCCTGCACCCTACGGCAAGGTCTTCGACCAATGTGGGGGTGCGCCATTGGTCATTCACTACCCTGATGGCCTCACCATTTTCCAACTTGTTCTTTACCCACAACACGATATTCGAACGCGAAAGGCTGTGTGCGACGCCGTACACCAGCACTGTGCGTGCGATAGCATAATCCAGCTCACTTTGTTCCAGCAATTTCTCAACCTCATATTTACTCTCTCCATAAAAATTAACAGGATTGGGCTTATCCTCTTCGGTGTACGGACCACCGGTGCCGTCAAATATAAAATCCGTTGATAAATAGAGAAAACGGGCGCCTGCTTTTTGAGCTGCCCTGATAAGGTATTCCGAAGCAACGATGTTATGGAGTTTACACAATTCTCTGTCTGTTTCGCATACATCGGGTTGGGAAATGGCTGCACAATGCACGATCCACGAAAGATCAGTGCCCATGATCCTTTCATTTATCTGATCTCTGTCCGAAAGATCAACATCAAGGTAAGCTACCTTATCACCAAAAGGCACCCTTGCAGGTCCCCTGCCTGTAGCGATGACCTCATAATCATTGATTTCAGACAATAATTCGACAAGTTTTTGGCCGAGCAGGCCGTTGGCACCGGTGATGAGAATCTTTTCCAGAATCAGGGTTTGATTACTTTCGGAGAATCAATTAACGGATTTTTTCATAGAGTTTTTTAAGCTCTTTCGGGCTGATCTCCTTTACTTCCATGGTCATGTAGATATCCTCCAGGGGTTTGTCCATTTTGCCTGTTTTTACGGCAGCGATCTTATTCACCACCTCCATGCCCTCGACAACCTGGCCAAATACCGTGTAAGCATCGTCAAGATGGGGTGTTCCCCCTACCGTTGTATAAACCTTTAACCTGTCGGCAGGATAATCTTTTTTGAAACCGGTGTTGAATTCCTTTTCCAACACAGGCAGTAATTCAACAATCTTTTTTGAATAGGCTTTTTCGCCCTCCTCGTAATAAACTTTGGTCAATTCATCCTGCAATCCGGCATATTCCGGCTTTTCTATGAGTTTTCGCAAATACTGATTTACCTTTTGCATATCGGTAGTCAGCTCCTCGGGACTAAACACAACACCCTGTACAATATAAAATTAGCATCCGGAGCTTTCCTTTTTCGGATTGATATTATCTGGTTGCCTTGCTGCCGCGAGTGCTCCCCTGCGATGAAAAAGCGTATCGACAAACTCCGCCGGCAATGTGTAATCAATTTTGTTTTTATTGCCCGGTTTGGCATTCACATCGCCTCCCTGCACCATAAAATCCCTGATCACCCTGTGAAAGATAGTACTATCGTAATCGCCGCTTTTCGCCAGTTTCAGAAAATTCTCCTTATGCTTCGGCGTCTGATCGTAGAGGATCACCATTATATCGCCAAATTTCGTTTTGATGGTAACCAGATAATCCTTTTTCTCACACGACGATAGCGATAGCATTACCGTCATTACCGAAAGTAAAATGAATAGTTTTTTCATGCGGTTCAAAAACAAAAAATTCAATTATTTGCTTCTCTTTTTCTCCTCCAGGAAATAAAACATCTCTATAAAAAAACCATGAGCACAATCATATCTCACAATTGCAAACCATTTTTCCTTAATTAAGGTTTCGTATTGGACAACAATATCAACAACTCTTCCGTTTTCAACAACAATTTTTATCCTAAGCCTTTCATTGTTGTCTTTATCCAGATACTTTATAAAATCCTATTTTCCCATGATTAAAATTTTTAAAAAAGATAAAAAATCGGAATCATTGTAACCTGTTAAAAAATGATCTGCAGTTATTGACCACGCCGAGTGTCATACCTTTTAATTTCTGACCCAGCAGCGGCGAGTTGACGGATTTGGAATAATTGACTTTTTCGTCATAGGTCCATTCAACAGTCGGATCAAAGATGGTCAGCTCTGCTTTTTCTCCTTCTGTGATCTGCGGCATGGGCAGGCCAAGGATTCTTCTCGGATTAACGGTTATTTTCTCAAGCAGACTTTCCAGTGTTATCCCATTGACCAGACGCAACAAAAGCGGAAAGAAAGTCTGCAGACCGAGCATACCAAACTCCGCCATATCGAACTCAAGCTTTTTCGATTCCTCATCCTGTGGCGTGTGTGATGATACGATCACATCTATTTCACCTTTTGTCAATGCCTTGATGAGTGCTTTGATTTCCGTTTTGGTGCGCAATGGCGGATTAACCTTATAATTGGTGTCGTAATCTGCGAGCAGGGTCTCGTCAAAAATAAGATTCGGTATAGCCACATCGCATGTCACATTCAATCCTTTCTTTTTTGCTCTGGCTATTTTGTCAGCCGATTTGGTTGTCGAGATGTTCGAAAAGTGCAGCCGCCCTCCCGCATATTTAAGCAGCTCAATATCTCGTTTTACCATGATCTCTTCCGCGATGCCGGGCATACCCTTCAATCCGAGCCAGGTAGAAGTGACGCCCTCGTTCATTGTGCCGAAAGCTGTCAGATATTTATCCTCCGGCTTATTGATGAGTAAACCGTCAAATTTTTGCAGGTACAACAGAGATTTTAGCAGGATATCCGTATTCCAGATCGATTTTTCACCATCGGTAAAGGCCACAGCCCCGGCAGCATGAAGATCGAGCATTTCCGTCAGGTCTTCGCCTTTGCACCCTTTCGTCACAGCTCCCAGGGGATATACCTGTGTGATGCTCTGCTTGTTTTTTGACGTCAGATAGCTGACGTCATTTTTTGTTTCGATGCAGGGCTTTGTGTTGGGGAGCAACGCCACGCCGGTAAAACCACCTGCCGCGGCAGTTTTGAGACCGCTCTCCAGATCTTCCTTGTGCTCATTTCCGGGATCATTGAAGTTGGCACGCATATCGAACCATCCTATGGAAACCATGAGGTTTTTGCCCTCTACGATCCGGGTGGCATCGGGTGTATCTTTACCGATGTGTTTGATAACTCCGGCATCGGAAATAAAAATATTTTTCTTCTTTCGGTGGTGAGGTGAGCCGGGGGCAAGGATCAGGGCGGATTTGATGAGAATGCTCATGTTATAAAAGTCTAATTAACAGTATCTCAGCCAGCAAAAATAATAACGATAATACTATGGCATATTTCCATAAAGGTACACCAAATTTATTTTTTTTGACCTCTTTTGAAAAATTGCCCGCATCTTTTACATCAAAAATCGTCACATTTTCATAACCCTCAAAAGCCTTCACTATTTCATCTTTTTTCATCTGCTCCAGTTTTGACTCAGCCTTATGCAGATTGAAGGCCAATGTTGTTTTTGTGTCGTTGCCCAATACCAGATTATAAAAGCCGGGCCGGATGATATTTTTAGGTATTTCCATCACGAGTTCATTGGCACTGATGCGCTGATCGGGTATCAGTTCCTGATCGCCGGACCGAAGCCTGAAAATATCCCGTTTGTCAAGGTCTTCGATGCGCAACGCAATGACGGGCTCGTTTATGATAAAATAGGGTTCTTCGAAATACCGCTTGCTGAGCATGGCCATCCTGTACATCACCGGAACAAAAAGGGCATGACGATGAAAGGTCGTAAATGCATCATCGAGTGGTGCAGCGAGCATAAAGATGGTACCGCCGCGCTCTCTGAATTCCGATAAAAACGGCAGGTTATTCCGCAGTCTGAGCAGATCGTATTGCTGCCCTCTCCAGGTCATAACGGGAAGTGCCTGCGGCATGGCAATTCGTTCGTCAGTTGTTTCAAAAATATTCTCAAAAAATGGCATACTTAAATCGGGGGGCATCATTCCGATAATTAACGAATCCTTTGACAGGGCTTCTGCTCCCGGTACCAGCATTTTGTAGGAGTTAATCACCGGATCACCGGCAGGGATGATAAGCAAAGTACCATCCGCCGCCAGAAAATTATTGAGCTCCAGCGACAGGGAATTATCTATTTCTTCAAGGCCATTGATAATGACAAGCTCATTTTGCCTTATGAGACTATAATCTATGTTGGAGGCGTCTTGCGAAGAATAGTTGAAAAGATTGCGATTGCCATACACTTTCTCAACAGGTGACGAAATGCCGTCCTGTTTGATTTCGAGCACATCGATCCTGTTTTCCCGCTTCAGGGTGAAATAAAAATCATTGTCGAAAGTAACGGGATAATCCTCAAAATTGATCCTGCATTTGTTGATCTCTGCCAGATTGAAACTGATGTCAAACGAAACAGTCGTCTCGCTCCCAGCAGGAATATTCACAACTTTGCTGGCTGTCTGGATTTGGTTGATGTACAGGCGAAGAGGTATCTCCCTGGCATCGATAGCACCGTCATTTCTCAATGTGATGTGCAGTTGATTTTTCTCGCCCGCGATAATGTATGGATTTGACAGGTACACGGTGTCGGTATAGACATTTTTATCCTGTTCAAACAAAACAGGCACTACAAAAACCTGATCGGAAGAATCAACTGTAATATTGCCCGGATCGCCGGTGGTTGATTTTTGGAAATCGGATATGAGGAATACATCTTTCTCTTTTTCCGTACCGTCGACGGTAAAACCATTCAACCGGGACCATGCCTCCGGCAGCGTGCGAGAAATGTAACTCAGCTTCAATTCCGTGAGCAGTTCCTCCATCTGGTCCCTGCTTTTCAGGGCATTGGAAAACGGCGCAAAATCATTGGTCAGCAGGCGGTAAGAAGTATTGGCCGGATAGAGATTAAGTATCTTCCTCACATAGTCGATGCCAAGATCAAGACCATTCACTTCGTCATTCACCTTTCCCGACATGCTCAATGAATTGTCAAGATAAATATAGACGCTCTCCGCCTGCGGATTTTTATCGAGGCCTGGAAGATATGGTTGTGCAAAAGCAAATACAAGAAATGTGAGAAACAGTATGCGCGAAGCCAGAATAAGATAGTGTTTCAGTTTTAGCTTTTTACTTGTTGATTTTTTGACGCTCTGTAAAAACCGGGTGCTTGAAAAATAAATCTTTTTTGATTTCCTGAAATTGAAAAGGTGGATAATGACGGGGATCGCCAGCGTGACCAGGCCGTATAAAAATTCAGGATACAGAAATTTCATCAACAGCAAAAGTAATAAAGAAAACCCAATTTGTTGTCTCTTTCCCGCACTTCGCCACTGCCATGCCCGTAATGATTTTTGAATTAAATAATGGTTGATTTTTCATGACGATTTGGCGGGCCCTATATGGCACGGGTTGCTTTTCCGGATGTGTGTTACCGGCTGTTTACCATGTAATAGATAAGATAAAAACGACAAGAACAACATATTCATGTCCCTTACTTTTGCGGGCAAATAGAATTTTTTGATAATATCGTGAAAATGAAATGTGATGAAAAGTTTAATGGATAATGAATTTGTAAGTGTGAGTTATGATGATGTGAGCAATTCCATTATAACCATTTGGAAAAAACCTGTGACAACCGAAATATATAGAGAGGTTTTCGGGGTAATGTTGAAAGAGCAAATTGATCTTGGTGCTGAGGCTTATATCAGCGATGTCTACCAACTTGGCATCATCAGTAAAGAAAGCCGGTTATGGCTTCAGAATGAAATTCTGCCCAAAGCCTACAAGGGGGGCTTAAGGAAAGTGGCGACAATTGCTCCCGGCGATGTGTTTTCGAGGCTACATATCGAAAACATTAAAAACGGTGTTTTTACCAATGCATTCAACATTGAATTCAGGTATTTCCAGGACCTCTCTTCCGCTCAGAAATGGGTGCTGAATGAAAAGCTGCCTGTCTGATTTCATGAAAAAATCATGCATTTCTCATAGCAAAGCAGCTATGAGATTTCGATGATATTAAACCCAAAATTCTCAATAACCTTTCTATTCCGAGCTTAAATTACTTCAAAATCAGGCACTTCGTTCACGTTTGATTCGTCACCATAATAGTGCATTATGCCTCCTCATCAAACGTGCTGATTTTCTTCCCGCCCTGGCGGGACAAGTTGTACTTTAACCTCTCATAACGAAATCCTGGTGAGAATTTTGGGTTTAATTTTATGATAATTTTTTACTTTACGCAATATGAAAAAAAACCTTTTTGTCATCTTAATTGCCTGTATATCAACAATATCCTTTGCACAGGATGATCCATTCGCATCATGGAACGCCAATTACAGGGAAGTTGATATCGATGATTTGCTATCCCGGGAAGAACACTATGCCGACAGCATCGAAAATGATCGTGACATTGTCCAGTTTTATGTAAGACAGGACGGGTACAGATTCATGGGAAGGTTTACAGGAAACCGGAGAAAAATTGATCCGGAAACCATCAAGGCCATGAAAATGGTTTTTAAATATTATGGTGGCGACCTTGCGATTTTCGATGAGATCAGGCGGGAAGTTGAGATCGTGGCAGGGGACAGGAAGATCTGGATGCCCATACAGCCCGTACTCGAAAAGCCCTTTGAATATGATGTTGCGAAAAACAGTGACGTTTACATCTATGCATTATTTATGAACCTTCATTCTAATGACGGAAAGCTCAATAACATTTTTTTGATTTCGGAATTCATCCCTCAATGACCGTGTTCGTGAAGCCCTATACCGGGCAGATTGCCGGAAAAATGATTACTTTAGGGCTTTGAAATCACTGAATATCCATACATTTTTGATTAACCTCTGATTATGAAAAAAGCGTTCTGTTATCCTATCCTCCTGCTGTTGGCTTTATCTTTATTTTCCTGTTCGGAAAAGGAAAAAACCATCCACAAACCTAACATCATATACATCCTTGCCGATGACCTCGGCTATGGCGAACTGGGCTGCTACGGACAGGAAAAAATCGAAACCCCTAACATTGACAAACTGGCGGCTAACGGTATAAAGTTCACGCAACATTACTCAGGCGCCCCTGTATGTGCTCCTTCGCGCTGTGTATTACTGACGGGCAAGCACAGCGGTCATGCCTATATTCGCGGCAATGACGAATGGCGCTCGCGGGGCGAAGTATGGGATTATGTGGCTATGATCAAAGACTCCACTCTTGAAGGACAGCGTCCACTCCCGAAAGGAACCGTCACCATTGGAACACTATTGCAACATGCCGGTTACAAAACAGCCATTGTTGGCAAATGGGGCCTTGGCGCCCCCCACACCGACGGCATCCCCAACAAACAGGGTTTCGACTACTTTTACGGCTACAATTGTCAGAGACAGGCACACACCTACTACCCCGTCCACCTTTATGAAAATGAGCACAGGGTCTATCTGCGCAATGATACTGTACCGCCGCACACAAAGCTGGCAGAAGGCGCCGATCCCTACGACCCCACCAGCTATGCAAAGTTCAAACTGACGGATTATGCCCCGGATCTCATGTTCAAAAAGGTCTGTCAGTTCGTCAGCGACAACAAAGACCAGCCTTTCTTCCTCTACTGGGCCACACCTATCCCGCATGCCCCATTGCAGGCACCGCAGGAATGGATCGATAAATACGTCAAGAAATTCGGCGATGAGGAACCTTACCTCGGCGACAGAGGGTATTTCCCGCAGCGCTATCCGCATGCAGCCTATGCTGCTATGATCTCTTATCTCGACGACCAGGTCGGGCAACTCGTGGATCAGCTCAAAGAGCTGCGTATCTATGAAAATACACTGATTATTTTTACCTCCGACAACGGGCCCACATACAACGGGGGCGCCGACTCAGAATGGTTTAACAGCGCCGGGCCATTCCTCGAATCAAGGGGCTGGGGCAAAGGATTTGTGCACGAAGGGGGTATTCGCGTACCGATGATCGCTGCCTGGCCGGGGAAAATTAAACCGGGAACGACGACCGACCTTATCTCAGCTTTCTGGGATGTAATGCCCACTCTGGCGGAAATCGCCGGACTCGATACACCACCGGAAACTGACGGCATCAGCTTTTTACCTACCCTTACGGGAAAAGGTGAACAGAAAAAACATGAGTTCCTCTATTGGGAGTTTCCCTCGTACAACGGACAGCAAGCCGTGCGCATGGGCGAATTGAAAGGAACGAGAATGGATATTTTCAAAGGCAATATGCAGATAAACCTTTACGATCTTGGCAAAGACCTGCAGGAACAAAATGATATCGCCGATGCCAATCCTGATGTGCTTGGCAAAATAGCCACCATCATGACCGAACAGCACGAGCCCGCTCAGCTCGACCGGTTTAAAATCAAACAACTGGGAGACGAATAAAACATCCCCGTCCGGTAAACCAATCCCATGAAAAATAGTTGATTTTTCATGGTCACCTGGAACGACGTAATTCACTTTGCCCAAACCGGCAACCCTGCTCCGCCAAAAAGGGTAGAGAAATCTGATGAAAACTGGAAAGCTATTCTGACACCCTACCAGTATAGAATCACACGAATGAAAGGTACTGAACCGGCTTTCAGTGGTGAGCTGTGTCATATTTTCGAGTCCGGCATATACGCCTGTGTTTGCTGTGGCACGCCGTTATTTGACGCAACAGAAAAATTTAACAGTTCATCGGGCTGGCCCAGCTTCACCCAACCAATAGCTGACAATGTGATCAAATACATTAAAGACAATTCGTATGGGATGATAAGAGTGGAAGTAATGTGCAACGTTTGCGACGCACATCTCGGCCATGTTTTTCCCGACGGCCCCGCTCCTACCGGACTGCGTTACTGCATTAATTCAGAAGCCATTCTGCTTGTGAGCGAATAATTTGGCGATACGGCTAATTTCCGTTAGCTTTATTTAGAATTCTGCTGCGCATCTTGATGGAGTAATAATCCGGAAAAGTACAGACAGTAAATTCATTTTAACAAGCATATTCACCACCACTTGTCCGCTAACCAAAACAACTTATGATTGAAAAAATATACCTGGTGCTGATATTGATATTCTTTATCCTCGCCTTCGCCGTAAAAAACATTAAAACCTACTTCGCAACCAAACAGTCGATCAGAGGAAAATCCACCAAAGTAAATCTTTCGATCCTGCTGTCAACAATCATATACATTGTATTGTTGCTGCGAATAGTGATACTCGATCCCAAATGGATATTAGAGATCGATCTGTCCGGCCATCCCTTTATAAAATTTTCAGGGATGATACTGGTATCAATGGGGTTTATCATGGGTATTTTGTCGCTTATCACTATGAAAAACTCATGGAGGGTGGGCATACAATATGACCAGAAAACAACACTGATCACGACAGGGATTTACAGAATCAGCCGAAATCCATACTTTTTGTCTTATAACATATTGATTTTGGGATTCATTATGATCTTCCCATCTATTATCCTCGCCGTATTGTATTTAATATTGATTGTAACTTTTCATCTCATGATCCTGGAAGAAGAAAAATACCTCGAGTCGGTTCATGGCAATACTTATTTACGCTATAAGGAAAAAGTAAACAGGTATCTGACGCTGAAAAGATCCCGAAATGAGTACATTCGGATTGAAAAAAACCGGCACATCCTCAGAGACTTATCACGGTCCGATCATGACGAATCATGAAAAAATATTTTAAGCTTTTCAAAGAAATCCATCTGCATACAGGCCTGTTTATCAGCCCCTTCCTCATCATATTTGCTGGCAGCGCACTGATACTCAACCATAATTTCATAGACTGGCAGGAAGACTGGCAGGAATGGACATTTTCGGTTGATGATAAAGTTGATGAGGAAATCGGATTTACGCTGCCAGAGGCAGATTTAACGAAAATTGAATATGCGAAGAATATCTTGAGACAAGCAGGAATATCAGGCGAGATCGCCAATATTTTTGGAGATTCCGTTCAAATGTACATTCCGGTAACCAAACCGGGCTACAGGATATCCGTCAAAGCGGACCTGGTGTCGGGCACAGCTTATATCCATACTGAACGAACAAACTTCTGGAAGAAACTGATATGGCTCCACAAAATGCCCGGGCCCCACAATGCAAATATCCGCGGCAATTGGGTGCACACAAGATTATGGGGCTCTGCTGTTGATTTTTCGATGATATGTCTTTTTATATCAAGTATCACGGGAATCGTTTTGTGGTACTATTTCAAGAAGGACAGAATTGCAGGAATCATCGCACTGCTGATAGGGTTGCTCTCTTTTTCGTCGCTCATTATAGGCTTCACCGTTCTTTAATATGAAATACTCCCGATTAAGAAACAACCTGATAGCCTGGAACCGGAAAATTCACATATACCTCGGTTTGTTCCTCCTTCTTTTTATATGGTTGTTCGGTCTTAGCGGTTTATTGCTGAATCACCATTGGGAATTCTCCAACTCATGGGTTAAAAGAAAGGTGGTCTCTTATGAAAAAATGATAAAACCAGGTAAAGAGAAAGACGGGAAGAATATGGCAAGGGAAATAGCGGATAAGTTGAATCTTAGCGGCAACATTGTCAATGTCCGGTATTCAGCCGATTCATCCGTTTTAGATTTCATTCTCACAAAACCCGGGACGCGATATGATTTGAGCACCAAACTCCGAACATGCAGGGTGACAATAAAAGAAACAATACTTGATCAATGGGCCGCGATAAAGGCCCTGCATACCATGCGCAATCCAACGCAAAAAGAAATGAATGACCGGCATCAACCGACCCTGGCGTATATCTGGAGTTTTTCAATCGATGTGGTGTCGGTGGGTCTAATCATTATTTGCCTGGGAGGATGGTATTTATGGTATCAGGCAGAAAAGAAAAGATTCTATTTAGGTCTGATTTCCTTAACGACAGGGGTTATTTTGGCTGCATATATTTTGATGTTTTGAGCGGAATGAATAAACTTCGATCTTGATTCAATCTGTACCGGCAATGAAAAATTTCGACAGAAAAAAACACTGGGAAAGCATTTATCTAAATAAAAAACCGGATGAGGTAAGCTGGTTCCAACCGGTTCCTGCCACTTCACTCAATTTTGTTGAACAGTTCCAACTTCCGTTAACGACAAAAATAATCGACATCGGTGGCGGTGACAGTTATTTTGTCGATTGCCTGCTCGAATGGGGATACAATGATGTCACTGTTCTGGACATTTCGGAAAAAGCTATCGAAAAAGCAAAAAAACGGCTGGGAGTCAAAGCGCGGATGGTGAAATGGATTATTGCCGACGCTGCTGATTTCCAACCCACTGAAAAATATGACTTCTGGCATGACAGAGCAGCTTTCCACTTTTTAACTAACGAAACAGAGATAAAGAATTATCTGAAAACAGTGAAAGAACACATCAGACCTTCAGGTTATCTCGTGATCGGGACATTTTCCATGCAAGGACCCGAAAAATGCAGCGGTATTGAAGTGAAGCGATATTCAGAGCAATCGATGACAGACAGGCTGAAAGATTTTTTTGAAAAGATAAGGTGCATCACTATCGATCATAAAACACCGTTCAATACCATCCAGAACTTTATTTTCTGCAGCTTCCGCAGACTGCATCCGGTGTAGCCACAAAAAGATCATTCTACTGAAAATCATCATTTTTTCATATTGCTATAAAACTTCCTCTAACCCGAATAATACGGGAAATAATAAAGGAAACGCTCAAAGCGCTGATAAACACGTAATTGATGGCTACTTGATGAATTTCCATTCCTCAAATCCGGGGCATTTTGAAACAAGCGTTATTCAATGTAAATATTTAAATATCAATTCCTTACTTGCATCATCGCAGTCTTTTCATGAATAATCCAGGCTAATCTTTTTAACAAAATGCCACAAATAAAACAGCATGATTTATTACCAACTCAAAGAATAAGACCCGGAATACGTTATATTAATAACCAAGACATATTCATAAAAGATATTTAAACTTTACTATTTTTGACTTTCGGAGATAAATATGTTGAGATGCGAAGTGTATTGATATTTGTACTTTTTCAACTGGCCGCCATTCATCTGTCCTTTTCCCAGTCGCCCATTGATCATTGGGAGTCACTGGTAAATGCGGAAAACTCATGGCATTATTTTGTCGGTACTTACGAACCACCATCCAATTGGAAAAATCCGGATTTTGATACTACTGCCTGGAACAAAGGTCCCGGTGGTTTCGGTTATGCCGACAATGATGACAGGACCATCATCAGCACTACGCTTTCCGTGTATCTTCGCATTAATTTTACAGTATATGACCTCGCCCAAATCGAGGAAATAGTCCTCCTCGCAGACTACGATGATGCTTTTGTGGCTTACCTCAACGGCATAGAGATCGCCCGCGGCGGCATCACCGGCTCTCCTCCCGCCTACAATCAGCCGGCAAATGCCGATCATGAAGCCGGCCTATACCGCAATATTTACCCGGAAGAATATCGGATCAAGAAAAGTGCTTTATCCGACTATCTCGTAACGGGCGGCAATGTGCTGGCCGTTCAGGTGCATAATAAAAGTATTTCATCATCAGATTTATCGTCAAATTTTTACCTTGCTGCGGGGATAAATATAAGTACTGTCCAATATCAGCCGGTTCCAAACTGGTTCAGACCTCCCCTCAATTACGAAACCTCCAATCTGCCCATCATTAAAATCGACACACAGGGTCAAACTATTCCGGATGAACCGAAGATTCCTGCAACGATGGGCATCATCGATAACGGGCCCGACAGCCTCAACCACATCAACGATCCTTTCAATGGTTATGACGGACACATCGGAATTGAAATCAGGGGATCTTCATCGAAAATGTTTCCAAAGAAACAATATGCTGTCGAGCTCTGGACAGCAGACGGCCGGGACACTTCTGCCTCTATTTTGGGGCTGCCTCCCGAAGAAGACTGGATTCTCAACGGGCCGTATTCTGATAAATCATTACTCAGAAATGTACTCGCCTACAAGCTGAGTGCTGACCAGGGTTGGTACGCACCCCGGACCAGGTTTTGTGAATTATACCTCAACGATAATTACCGGGGAGTGTATTTTCTCACGGAAAAGATCAAACGCGATAAATACCGCGTCAACATCAGCAAGCTGACACCGTCGGATAATTCCGGCGACCAGTTAACCGGAGGGTATATTGTAAAGCTGGATAAATATGATGGCGCTACAGAAGGGCTGGGGTGGGCTTCACCATATCCTACCATTGTGGGCGGAAAAGCAGTTTATATACATTTCCAGTATCACTATCCGAAAGAGGACGAGATCACTACGCAACAGGGAAATTATATCCAAAACTATATCACGGCATTTGAAAAGGCACTTAGAAGTCCTGAATACAGAGATCCCAACAAGGGCTACCGCAAATACATCAATGTAGAGTCATTCATCGATTTTGCCATTGTTAATGAGATCACACGCAATGTGGACGGATACAGACTGAGCACCTTCCTGTACAAAGACAGGGACAGCAAGGACAGTAAAATTTATATCGGCCCTGTATGGGATTTCAATCTTGCTTTCGGCAATGCCGATTACTGCGAAGGCGGCAATACTTCGGGATGGGCATGGGATTTTAATGAAATTTGTCCGGGCGACTATTGGTTTATACCATTCTGGTGGGAGCGTTTTCTCAGAGATCCCGATTTTGTAATTCAATTTCAAAACCGATGGCTGGAGTTGCGCAGCGGGCCTTTCAGCAATGATGCCATTATGAATTATATCGACTCGGTAGTGCAGGTACTCGATGAGCCCCAACAACGAAATTTCAACAGATGGCCTGTCCTAAGTGAATACATCTGGCCAAACAATTATGTAGGAGGCACTTATGCCAATGAAATATCATATCTCAAAAACTGGATAAACAGCCGGCTGGCATGGCTCGATGCCAGTATCGCAGGACTTGATGTCATCACTGCAATAGATAGTGATCTTGAAAAAAATAATGCTATTTCTATATATCCCAATCCTGGTAACGGTTCTATCAATATCAAATTTAAGGATACACCGGCTTCAGATATCCGGGTGAGCATAATCAATAGTCACGGGAAAAAGGTACTGGAACACCAATTTGATGCAAGAAATGAGCTGACCATTACCGGAAGTTCTGCTCTAACACCGGGAGTTTACATTTTGCAGATTACGGGTCAATCTTCGATCCTGCATATGGAAAAAATCATAATTTACTGATAGCAGATACAGTTACCCTCCCTCTGTTCAGGAGATAAATAATTATAAAATTCTCATGAAAGCTCAGAGAAACTAAAAGAAGGTTATATTTTTAACGCGCCTATCAAAGGCATTTTTAATTTATGATGAGGGGAACCGCTGTATTTTTATTTTTTAACCTGACCATTCTGCATTTTTCCTTTGCCCAATCTGCCATCGATCACTGGGAGTCATTGGTCAATGCTGAAAATACATGGCAGTATTTCGTCGGTACTTCCGAGCCTTCTGTCGATTGGAAAACCGTCAATTTTGATGCTTCTTCATGGAACCGGGGGCAGGGAGGATTTGGTTATGCAGACAATGATGATATGACCATTATCAGTACAACGATTTCGGTTTATATCCGCATTAAATTTACTATAACCGACCTGACGCAAATTGAATCTGCCATGCTGCTGGCTGATTATGACGATGGTTTTGTCGCTTATCTCAACGGTAAAGAATTTGCACGCAGCGGGGTGAGTGGTGCGCCACCGGCCTACAATACTACAGCTTATATAGATCACGAGGCAGGCTTGTATCGTGGTGTTTATCCTGAACAGTTTCAAATCGATAAAAATACATTATCCGATTACCTGGTTACAGGTGAAAATGTCCTTGCTGTCCAGGTACACAACAGAGCTATTTCATCTTCTGATCTATCTTCCAATTTCTTCCTGGTCGCCGGTCTCAATGTGAGTCAGACACATTATCAGCCTGTCCCCGTGTGGTTTAAGGAACCCGTTACTTTTGATTATTTTAATCTTCCCATTATAAAAATAAATACAAACGGACAGGGTATTCCTGACGAGCCCAAGATCATGGCAGAAATGGGCGTCATCGACAATGGTCCGGACAGCCTTAACCATATTGATGATCCGTTTAATGATTATACCGGTCACATTGGCATTGAACTTCGGGGATCTTCATCACAAATGTTTCACAAAAAACAATATGCTGTCGAGCTCTGGACCACCGATGGCCGCGATACCACGGCATCTGTCCTCGGGCTTCCGCCCGAAGAGGACTGGATACTCAATGGCCCGTATTCGGACAAATCGTTGCTGAGGAATGTGCTGGCCTATAAACTGAGCGCAGAACAGGGTTGGTACGCACCAAGGACACGCTTTTGTGAGTTATTTATTAATGACGTTTACAAAGGTGTCTATTTCGTTACCGAAAAGATAAAAAGAGATAAATACCGCGTCAACATCAACAAGCTGAGACCTGATGAAAATACCGGTGACAATCTGACGGGGGGCTACATCATTAAAATTGACAAATTTACGGGGGCTTCTAATGGCAACGGCTGGGAGTCGCCTTACGGCAATCCGGTTAATAATCCGCCGTTTTATACTTATTTTCAATATCATTATCCCGATGAAACAGCCATCACAACCCAACAGGCAAATTATATTAAAAATTATGTGACGGCTTTTGAAGGGGCTCTTAAAAGCTCGGCCTTTAAAGATTCCAATAAAGGCTACAGGAAATATATAAACGTAGAATCATTCATTGATTATGCGCTGGTTCAGGAGATCACACGCAATGTGGATGCATACCGGTTGAGCACATTTTTATACAAGGATAAAGACAGCAAGCTGTACATCGGGCCCGTGTGGGATTTTAACCTGGGCTTCGGCAATGCGGATTATTGTGATGCAGCCAATACTTCGGGCTGGGCATGGGATCTGGATATTACCTGTGGTACCAGATTACCATTCTGGTGGAGACGATTCATGGAAGACCCGAATTATGTATTGCAATTCAAAAGCCGTTGGGCGGAGTTGCGCCAGGGACCTTTCAGCAATGCAGTTATTATGAATTATATCGATTCCACGGTGCTGATACTCGACGAGCCACAACAGCGCAATTTTGCCAAATGGCCTATCCTGGATAAATATATCTGGCCCAATAACTATGTCGGCGGTTCTTATGAAAATGAAATAATTTATCTGAAAAACTGGATCAGAGACAGGCTGGCATGGATGGACGCCAAAATTGAGGCTATGGTAGTGATAACAGGGATAGAGGATAATGCTTACCATCCCGGTAATATTACTGTTTTCCCGAATCCGGGAAATGGCCGTTTTTCCATAATATTCAAAGCTATGCCATCTTCCGATATCAATGTCAGACTTTTCAATACTCAGGGCAAGATGATTGTGGATCGAAACTATACACCTGCTGCGGAGATTACCATTGTGAGCAATGAAAAGTTGAAATCCGGATTGTATCTTCTTAAGATTTCCGGCGGAACCGGTATCAACTACCAGGAAAAAATTATCGTGTATTGATATTGTTCCATAAACAAAAGTGTGCGTCCGGGATTTCGCTGCCCCTCGAAGAAATCACCATTTTTATTTAACTTTAACCGGCTTTTTTAAACGGTATCACTCTAAACTAAATAGTCATATTATGAAAAAAATTTTCATTCCTGTTATTGTATTGCTGGCTTTTTATACCTGCTCCCCTTCCCATGAAAAAGAAGTAAAGTATCCGCCCATCAAGGTGCAATACCCTGAGACCAAGAAGGTGGATGTGGTGGATGATTACCACGGCACCAAAGTGCCTGATCCGTACCGATGGCTCGAATACGACACAGCACAGGATGTAATGGCGTGGGTTGAAGCAGAAAATAAGGTCACCTTCGGATATCTAGACCAAATACCATTCAGGCAGGCAATCAAAAAACGCTACACGGAATTATTCAATTACCCCAAGTTGTCATCGCCAAGGAAAATAGGCGATTATTATCTCTTTTATAAAAATGACGGATTGCAAAACCAATCGGTCATTTACATTCAGAAAGGGCTGGATGGTACGCCTGAAGTGTTCATCGATCCCAATAAATTATCGGAAGACGGCACGGTATCTATCAGTCTGCTTGGCAATAGTAAAGACAATATATATATCGCTATTTCACGCTCCGAGGCTGGCTCCGACTGGAACCAGATTTATGTAATGGATGTGGAAACCAGAAAAGAGCTCCCGGATCGCATCCAATGGGTTAAGTTTTCGGGCGCTTCATGGTACAAGGACGGTTTTTTTTACAGCCGATATCCCGAGCCCGAGCCGGGCGCAGAGCTGACCAGGCAAAACCTTTATCATGCTGTCTATTATCATAAACTCGGCACCGACCAATCGGAAGATAAGCTGATTTATGAGGACAGGCAGAATCCGCGAATGAACCACAACAGCTATGTGCTGGAAGGCGAGCAATACCTCGTGTTAATTGCTAGTCCGGGTACCGACGGCTTTGCCACTTATATTAAAAACCTTGAAACAGACGGCGATTTCAAGCTCATATCAGGCGGTTATAAAAATAAAACAGGTGTCTTCTACCATTTGGGCGACGGACAGTTTCTTGCCCGCACTGACATAGATGCCCCCAACTACCGCGTGGTGAAGATCGATATCAACAAGCCCGGAAAGGAGAACTGGGTCGATGTGATCCCTGAATCGAAAAACTTGCTGCGCAGCGCCAATACGGGCGGCGGCAAGCTGTTTGTCTCCTATCTCCAGGATGCCACCAGCCGCATATATCAATATGATTATGACGGAACGAACAAGAAGGAGATCGCACTGCCCGGCACAGGCTCTGCCGGTGGACTCGGTGGGCTTAAAGAAGACACTGTCTTTTTCTATACCTATACCTCATTCATCTATCCACCTACAATCTTTACATACAATCTCAACAATGGGAAATCAACCATTTTTTACAAAACGAAGCTGAAGTTCAATCCGGAGGATTATATTGAAAAACAGGTCTTTTATGAAAGCAAGGACGGCACGAAGGTGCCCATGTTTATCGTGCATAAAAAAGGCCTTAAACTCACGGGGAGCAATCCAACCGAACTCTACGGCTATGGTGGATTCAATATCAGCCTGACGCCGTCATTCAGCACGTCACGCATTATTCTGCTTGAGAACGGTGGTGTGTACGCGATGGCCAACCTGCGTGGAGGAGGGGAGTACGGTGAATCATGGCACCAAGCCGGCATGCTCGGCAAAAAACAAAATGTGTTTGATGATTTCATCGCTGCTGCGGAATATCTTATTAAAGAAGGCTATACATCGTCAGAAAAACTGGCAATCTCGGGGCGTTCGAACGGGGGTCTGCTCGTCGGTGCCTGTATGACGCAGCGGCCCAGCCTGTATAAAGTGGCTTTCCCGGGCGTCGGCGTCATGGATATGCTGCGATTTCATCTTTTCACCATCGGCCGCGCCTGGGTCGTAGAATACGGATCGAGTGAAGACCCGGAGCAATTCAAATGGCTGTACTCCTATTCTCCGTATCACAATATCAAAGACGGTGTTGCCTACCCTGCCACAATGGTGACTACCGCCGACCACGACGACCGTGTAGTACCAGCACACTCATTTAAGTTTGCCGCCAGACTGCAGGCTGCACAGGCAGGCGACAATCCCGTACTGATCAGGATAGAGAAACGGGCCGGACATGGCGCAGGCAAGCCAACCTCCAAAATCATCGAGGAAGAAGCTGACAAATGGTCATTTTTCTTCTACAATACCAACACGCCGGTTATTTACGAATATTAAAAATAGAACAGGATAA
Source organism: Cyclobacteriaceae bacterium (assembly GCA_015492915.1). GTDB lineage: Bacteria > Bacteroidota > Bacteroidia > Cytophagales > Cyclobacteriaceae > JAAUQL01. Next base: position 1,756 of record WGED01000285.1, on the reverse strand, counting down.
CGAAAAGATCAGGGTTTCTGACAAAAAGCCCTGATCTTTGATTTTATCACAGAATAAACAATAGCAATCCTATCGCTTAGCATTAAACCATAATTCTCAATAACTTTTCTATTCCGAGCTTAAATTACTTCCACCCTCACGGGTGAGAGGCAAAATCAGACACTTCGTTCACGTTTGACTCGTCACCATAAAGGTGCTTTATGCCTGCCTTGCGGCAGGCAGGCCTCCTCATCAAACGTGCTGATTTTCCTCGCCTAACGGGAGGCAAGCTTGTACTTTAACCTCTCATTACGAAATCCCGGTGAGAATTTTGGGTTAAAAAAAATATTTCTTATACAGGATGTAAAATTTCAGCATTTTAAAACTGTTTAATATGGTCATTGGCTATTTTTCATAATTATGAAAAAATGGGGTTTCATTGATTAAATAAGTTCCGTCGGAGCTATATGTTTTATCCGGGGGTGCAAACCCCCGGAACAGAAATTCAAATGAACCGGGTTTTGGCATGCATTTTTGCCGGTGTAGGCGAAAGCACTGGATGGCAAAAATCCAGCCAGGGGCTGACAGGCATGACAAAACCATGGGCTGTAAATTGTACTCCAACGCCCAATTTGGGTTTATTTAATACACGCCATGGCATTTCACCCTTTTAACCTCGGATCGAAATAAAACGGTTTTTGATCTATGATCCTTACATTTCCATAATCCTCATGACTGCAATTCAGAATGTAATTGTATCCGTCAGGTACAATGCAACTTGGCACTTTCAGTGCAACGGTTTCGCCTGAATGAATAAATTTTTCTCCGATTTCACCCAAAACGGCAGGTGCGGGATATTGTTGCCAGTTAGACGGAAGATCAGAAATTTCAATTGCCGTGACCGAATCTTCCGGGATGCTGATGGTAAGCAGTTCCAGATTGGGGACAAGCATAGGGGGTGTATGTAATACGAGTTCAAGTAATGAAAGCGCTATGGATTCACTGGTATAAAGAACGGGAGTTCCTTTTTTATTCCACCTTCCGGGAAACATCGCAGCACCGGTACCGCTGATATCCCTTGCGTGCGCCTTTTTAGCCAAACGATAAACAAGCATGAGGATCAACTGTAAACACTATGCTCGATCTTGCCGAGCAAATCCCTGATTTTTGAAACGCCGCCGGGCAACTCCAATAATTCCTGAGGTTGCTTACCCCCGAGGGATTTGTTTGGCAATTTTAACCACTTTAAAAAATTATCTCTGTCCTCAAAAACCTCTGTGCCGTAAAGAAAAAGATCAGCCAGTTCCATCAATTGGATCGAATGATTCCTTGGCATCTTTTTATTCTCCCTTATCCACCTGTATATCGTCGCTACCGAAACGTTGAGCATTTCGGCGGTAAATTCGCGTGACAGGTTGAATTGTTTACGGAAGTTCAGGATGACGCGAGCGCTGATCCCCTTCTCAGCGATGTCGATGAAATCATAGTTACTCATGATTTCCGACTTAATATAACGTTTGCCGAGAATATTCGACAAAGCCTTATAATGATCGGTGGTGGTTTCCTTCGTTATGATCATTTGATAAAATATTTTTTCATTTGACAATTTAATAAATACATTACTTATTTTCAGGCATTTTGATTTTGTTCTGTTCAACAAAGCCACGACATGAAAAAACGATGATTTTTTTACCTTCCTTCCTGCCTCCACAGGGGCGTCCTATTAAATCCAAAATTCTCAATAACCATTTAATTGTGTGCTTAAACTTCATCCACC
>WGED01000284.1 GCA_015492915.1 Cyclobacteriaceae bacterium | reverse complement strand
GGTATGGCGGTGGCCTATAACGGGTTGTGCAGAATATATTATATTAATGGACGGGTCGTTCCGGCCCTGGAAGCCTGCGGGAAGTGTCTTACGATTGCCGGCCGGATAAACGACACCCTGGTGGTAGCAGATACACATTTGGCTTTTGCCAATATCTACCTCAGGGAAAACGACCTGAAAAAGGCATTGCATCATTTTCTTAAGGTAGATTCCATCCATACCCTTGCCCCCTTGCGTCCCGATATCATTGCGGCCGCCTGGCAGGGGCTCGGCGGGGTGTACCTTGAACTCCGGGATTATGACAAAGCCGAAGAATATTATCTAAAAGCCGATAAGGAGTTCCACAAACTGCCTTTTGAGCCTGCCTATTATCTCAATACCACCGCATGGCATCTTGGTGAGATATATTATTACAAAGGCGATTACCCCAAAGCAGACAGCCTTCTAAGCCGGAGTTATGATTTTTTTAACAAAATCAAAGACATGAATTCCGTAGCCGAAATAAGCATTACGAGGGGGCTTATTAAAGCACATGAACAACAATGGGATTCGGCTGAAGCATTTTTAAAAAAGGGGTATCAGCTTTTAGACAAGATAAATTATGCCCATGAAGCTTCTATGGCAGCCCTTGAACTGGGCAGGTTTTACCTTCAAAGAAATGAACTTGCCCTGGCTGTCAAGTATTTGAAAAAAGCTGTCAACAGCAAAAGTGATAAAGACAACTCTCTTACGAGGCAGAAGGCATGGCTGGCCCTCGCCGAAGCCTATGAGCGCGAAGGCGCCTATGACCGGGCTTTCAAAACCCTTAAAAAAGGCATGAATCTCAAGGATTCTCTCAATTCGGTGCAAAGTGCTGAAAAAATACGGGAACTGGAAGAGATTTATAACGACGAAAAAAGCAGGAATGAGATTGCATTGCTGCGCTCGCAAAATGAGCTTTCAGAACAATACCGTAAAAATCAGTTCAACTTGCTGATGGCTGTAGTTATCGTATTGTCGCTTACGGGTACCTATCTTTTCTTTTTGTACCGAAACCGAAAAAAAACTGCCGAACAACTTGAGAAACTGGATAAAGCCAAAACCAATTTTTTTACCAATATTTCACATGAATTTCGCACACCTTTGACCCTTATCTCAGGCCGCCTGCAACGCTTACTGCAAAAAGAAAATCTTTCCGAAGAAGAACAATCCGACCTTAAAATCATTCGGAGGAATACCGAGAGGCTCCTGTCACTGGTCAATCAGTTGCTGGATATCTCCAAAATAGAAGCCGGTAAAATGGAGGTGATCATCACCAAAAGCAATCTGCGGCAGTTTCTGAGCACTATTATGGAGGGCTTTCGCTATATGGCGGAGCAAAAAAACATCACTTTCACAGAACAAATAAATATCGGCGAGGAGGCATATTGGTTTGACAAAGATCTGATAGAAAAAATCATCTTCAACCTCCTCTCCAATGCTGTGAAATACACTCCCGAAAATGGCCGCATCGAGTGCCAGGCCAGAATCGTCAACAACACCTTGCATTTCAATGTGAAAAACACTGGTAGTGGCCTTAGCCGGGAAGAAATGAAGCACGTTTTCAAAAGGTTTTACCAGGCCGGCAGGGAAAACAGCAGCTCAGGCATAGGGCTGGCCCTTGTAAAGGAACTGATAACCCTGTATAAAGGAAATATTAAAGTAGAAAGCGTAAAGGGGCAGTGGACGATGTTCGGGATAGAACTGCCCCTTAATAAGGCAATAAAGGACCGAAATGTGAGAATATATGAAAATGTAGAAAGAAAAGAGGAGAGTGGGGATTTTGAAGGTGAAGCAGCCTGCACCGATAGCATTAAGAATGAAAAACCCGTGATGCTGGTAGTAGAGGATAACAGGGAGGTCCGGGAATACATCATAGACATTTTTGATGGTGATTACCGGGTAATCGAGTCTGAAAACGGAAACGAAGGCCTTGAACTGACTTTAAAGTATATCCCCGACATTATCATCAGCGATGTCAAAATGCCTGAGATGGATGGGTTGGAATTTTGTAAGAAGCTGCGGGAAAATGAAAAGACCAGCCACATCCCTGTTATATTGCTCACAGCACGGGCCGGAGAAGAAGAAAAGCTGGAAGGCCTGAAAACCGGGGCTGATGATTACATCACAAAACCCTTTAATGAAGAACTGTTGCGAATAAAGGTAAAGAAACTCATAGAAATTCGCGAAGCGCTCCGCAAAAGATACAGCAAAGAGGTGATGATAAAGCCAAAAGATATAGCCTTAACACCTATGGACACCATGTTTTTGGATCGGCTACAGAAAGTAATGGATGACCATCTTACAGACCCGGGCTTTACGGCCGAAGATTTCAGCAGGGAAATGGGTATGAGCCGTATGCAATTGCACAGAAAACTCAAGGCGCTCACAGGCCTGTCCACCACCGAGTTTATACGTTCAGAACGTCTCAAATTGGCTGCCGTATTGCTAAAAAATATGGATGCTAATATTTCCGAAGTGGGATATAGCGTAGGCTTTAATGACATCCCCTACTTTATCAGGTGTTTCAAAAAAAGATACCGCATCACACCCAAAGAATACTCCAGGCAACAGATAGAAAAGGCTGAATAGAAAGCCGTGGGTTACATTTCTTCAAACATCTGTTACATATTTTCAACTGGTTTTGACCTTCCCCTTGCAAATTTGCATGGCAGCCATTTGCTGTAATATTAATAATCGTATACTGAATTAAAACCTAACTAAAGCCATGAAAACAATTAGAGTAATTCTTCAAGTTGTTTCAGTTTTTATCATTCTGCAGGTATTATTCACCCTGTCATCATGCAGTAAAAAGGAAGATCCGGCACCACAGGTGAAAATACCGAAAATCACCTATTCCAACACGACCATAGATGCTGAGTTTTTCAAAGATGGCAATTCATCTGCCCCTACCATTGACTGGGGCGGGAAAAAAGGGACTTTAAGCCTGTCAAAGGATATCAAAGGCCTTAGCATGGATGCCTCCACGGGGATACTTAGCTGGTCAAAAGAATTGCCGACCGGCGAGCATTCCTTTGATGTAATAGCGGTAAACAGTGCCGGTCAGGCGAGTACGACTATTACGATAAAAAATATACTGGAAGGAAGCTTCGTGGGGACTTACAGTTCCGGCATTGATTATTATTATAATATCCGTTTTTTCAAGGACGGTACCGCCAAAGTAAAAGCAAATGATCCTGATTCGGATGATGAAGCATCCGGTACATGGTCTCAGAATGGGGATGAGATATTGGTTAATTATAAGTATGAATCGGGT
>WGED01000283.1 GCA_015492915.1 Cyclobacteriaceae bacterium | reverse complement strand
TGCTGTCTGAAAGAGATGTGGACCTGCGCGATCCGCAGTTGTCGGTAACGCCCGGCGGCAGGATCATGCTGAATATGGGGGGCTCTTATTATGAGGGTGATAAGCTGGTGCAGATGAAGCCGAAAGTGAGTTTTTCCGATGAAAAAGGAGTGAATTTTTCCGTACCGCAAGACGTGATTCTGGAGGAAGGCCTCAAAAAGGGGAAGGACTGGCTCTGGAAAGCCACATGGCACGATGGCACGGCATGGGCGGGTATTTATCAGCCTTTCGGCGACAGCACGTCGGTGGTTTTGGCCAAAAGTTATGACGGCATTCACTATGGATATGTCACGAAATTTAACATCCCCGGCAGTGCCAATGAGACGACCCTACGCTTCGATGAGAAAGACAATATGATCGCCATTGTGCGCCGTGAGGGATCCAACAACCGGAACGGCTACATCGGCATGAGCGCTCCGCCTTACCAAAACTGGAAGTGGAACGAACTCGGAGCGCGGCTCGGCGGGCCTGATCTCATCATATTGCCGAATGGTAAAATGCTCTGCGGTTCAAGGTTTTACCAACTGGGCATGACGGACAAAACGGTCATCGCCAAAGTGACCCCCGAGGGAAAATACATAAAGCTGGTCACGCTGCCCAGCGGCAGCGACTGCAGCTACCCCGGTATGCTGATCAGGGACGGCGTGCTCTGGATGTCGTATTATTCGAGTCATGAGGACAAAACGGCCATCTACCTGGTGCGACTCTGGCTCGACCGCCTGGAGGAGATGACCGAGCACGAACCCGTGCCCGACCCCGTTGTCCGCAATCCGCAACCCAAAATCATCGAATTGTCATGCGCCGATGAGGAAGCGGTGATCCATTTCACCCTTGACGGCACAGAGCCCGGTACTCAGGCGCCGGTGTACCAAAAGCCGATAAACATATCACATCCCGTGGAGGTGCGCGCCAGGGCATTCAAAGGCGACGGGCCGCCGAGCCGGACGGTGCTGGCAGTCGTGGGTACGGATATCATGCAGGAGGCTCAAAAACCGAAAAAGAAACCGAAAAAAGGACTGCGGTACCGCTATTTTGAGGGAAGCGTGAGAATGACATCCGAGATCGATAAGCTGCCCTTGCGCGCTTCGGGAGTCGCCCCGGAAATTTCCATTACGCCCAGAATGCGCGACACGGATTTCGCTTTTGTTTTTGAAGGGCTCATTCATATCCCGCAAGACGGGCTTTATACATTCTATCTCGCATCCAACGACGGCAGCAGGCTTTTTATCGACGACTTTATGCTCATCAACAATGACAATCCCCATGCGGTGCGGGAGAAAAAAGGCAGCGTGTCCCTGAAGGCGGGATATCATAAGATCAAAGTGAAATATTTTCAGTTGGGCGGTCAGCGCGAGCTCAGGCTTTTCTGGCAGGGACTGGGATTTGGAAAGAAGGCCGTATCGCCGGATGTGTTGTTTCATAATTAGCGTTTTTTCATGAAAAATGGTCATTTTTTCATGGATTGCAGAAGCGCCCTATTGGCATAATCATCATCGCAGATGCTTTTAAATTATCTTGATCTGGCCATCGTCGCAGTTTACCTGCTCGTCATTTTTTATGCCGGGTACCGCATGAAGAAATATGTATCTGGGATCGGTGATTTTCTCGTCGCCGGCCGGTCCATGGGTTTTCATCTCGGGCTGCTCTCCATGATGTGTACCGAGATCGGCATGATCACCTATGTCTATTATGCCGAGATGGGCTACAAGGCAGGCTTCGTAGCGCTCATGGTGGCCTTTGCTCCGTTCTTTGCCTATCTGCTGCTCGGCAGGACAGGGTTTATCATCAATAAGCTGCATGAGATGAAAATCATGACCATTCCGGAATTTTTTTCTATCACTTTCAGCAAAGGGGTGCGCCTGTACATCGGCATCCTGATGGCTGTGGGCGGCATCCTGAATTTTGGCGTGTTTCCGGGCGTAGAGGCCAACTTTATCAACACCCTTACGGGAATTCCGCACGAATATGTGCTGTTTACCATGGCGGGCATGCTGTTGCTGGTGTTGCTTTACACCCTGTCGGGCGGCATGGTGTCGGTGATCTTCACCAATTACCTTCAATATGCCTTGCTAAGTTTCGGGATGATATTCATCACGGTCTATGGCGTTTATAAGATCGGTTGGGGCAACATTGTGGAGGTGGTGACTCAAAATTATGGGGAGAAAGGCATCAATCCGTTCTACCCATCGGCAATAGAAGGGGAGTTCGGCATAGGCTTCATCGTGTGGCAATTGTTGTTGTGGGTAGCGCTGCTAGCGGGATGGCAGGCCGTCTCCATGCGGCTGTTCTCCTCCAAAGATTCGCGGACCGGAAGACGCATTTATGCCTGGTCGGGGTTATTGTTTTTGTCGAGGAGCGTACTGCCGGTCTTCTGGGGTATTATGGCGCTTGCCTATCTCGGCCCCGATGTCAATTCACTTGATTCCCTTTCGCTGATGCTCACCAAATTGCTTCCGGGGGGCATCCTCGGGCTGATCCTCGCGGGCCTGCTGGCGGCATCCATGTCAACCTATGCCAGCTATCTGCTTTCATGGAGTTCCGTATTGTCGCAGGATGTGATCAATTCCGTCATAAAAATGATATCGGGAAAGGAGCCTGCCCCACGTACGCAACTGTTCATCAGCCGGGGCGCCATGGTAGCCGTGACGCTGTTCATCATCTGGTGGTCGCTCTTTCACAAGATCGAAGGTTTCCTGTATTTCTATCTGAATATGACGGGTATGTTGTTCATTCCCAGCACACTCGCCTGTATCGTCTTGGGGATATATTGGAAAAAATCCAATACCGCCGGCGCCTATGTGGCCATTACCGTGTCACTGGCGCCGCCGATGCTGTACCTTTTCATGCCTGAGCCATTCAAGACGGCCCATGCCTCCACGCTTGGGTGGGGAGGTTTTTTGCTGGCTTTCGCGGGTATGATCATCGGGTCGGTGGTGAAAAATAAATGGAGTTTTACCAAAATCAGGAATCAGTCATGAGCGGGTATATAATTTTCTGGACGGTATTGATTGTCTTTTGCCTTATCACTTTTACGGTACTGTCAGTGAAAATTCTGATCCGCGGGGTGCCCGAACTCCGGGAGATGTTCGTCATGATCAAAATACGGATCTCTGCAGAGAAAAAGGATGGTCGGAAAAGGGGCGATAAAGGAGATTCCGACTAATGACCGGAGATTGATCCCATCGAAAAGGGCAGGCCATTACCGCACCGCAACGAGCCTTGAGTTTCAATTTTATTTCAAGTAAAACGCCGCAAAAACCCCGATTCATGAATTTTTTTCAAAAGTTCTCATGATAAACCCTTCATATGTGACTTTTGTCATATATGGTTAAATTTCATGGCCTAATTTTGTCTCGCCACTGGAAAAATAATCTAGAAAAGATTCTGAGGAGTGCGAATGCAATACAAATCTTTTCGGCAAATATTAGAATGATTTTATAGTTGGTTGTTTTGGTTTTGGATTAGGGCCTGCGGGCCCTTTTTCCTTTTACAGGGGATAAAATTTTTATAAAAAAATGCCCGTTTTTGGATCAGACTGCCAATGGTAACGTTGGTCACATCCGCATTTCACAAATCATCGATATTTGTCATTCCATCAGGTCTTTATAAAGTTTGGATTCACTTTTTAGGCAAGCTAAAAAT
>WGED01000282.1 GCA_015492915.1 Cyclobacteriaceae bacterium | reverse complement strand
TTCTCAATAACCTTTCTATTCCGAGCTTAAATTACTTCAAAATCAGACACTTCGTTCACGTTTGATTCGTCACCATAAAGGTGCATTATGCATCCTCCTCAAACGTGCTGATTTTCTTACCGCCCTGGCGGGACAAGTTGTACTTTAACCTCTCATCACGAAATCCTGGTGAGAATTTCGGGCTAAAAGAAAATCGCCATTTTTTTCATCATCTCACTACGAGTTAAGAGACCCCGGCACAGCTTACATGCAGAACCACACTTAAAGTCAGGGGTTACGTTTTATTCATCTCTAATTTTTAATTCCCCTGAAGCGCCTGATCGATGTCGGCGATAATATCATCGATATGCTCCAGGCCGACAGATATCCTGATAAGCCCGTCGGTGATGCCTACCGATGCGCGCTCTTCGGGCGAGAGTTTGGAATGGGTCGTCGAGGCAGGATGCGTGGCAATGGTGCGCGTATCGCCGAGATTGGCCGACAGGGAGATCATACTGAGGCTGTCCATAAATTTACGGCCCTGTGCCAAACCGCCTTCGAGTTCAAAGGTTATTAAGCCGCCCCCATGGCGCATTTGCTTTTTAGCTACCTCATATTTTGGATGTGAAGGCAAAAAGGGATACTTAACCGACCTGACCAGCGGATGCTTATCGAGGTGGAGGGCCAGCTTCATGGCATTTTCACAGTGTTTTTCCATCCTCACGGCGAGTGTCTCCAGGCTTCTCGACAATAACCATCCGTGAAAGGGGGACATAGCCGGGCCTGTATGCCGGGCAAAAAATCGCACTTTTTCCATGACTTCCTTCGAACCGAGCACCGCACCACCGATCACACGACCCTGACCATCGATGAACTTTGTGGCGGAATGGGTGATGATATCGGCTCCGTATTTGGCTGGATTTTGCAGATAAGGCGTCGCAAAACAATTGTCCACATTGAGCAACAAATTATGCCTTTTTGCCATAGCGCCCACTTGTTCAAGGTCGATGACGTCGAGTCCGGGATTGGAGGGCGTCTCGAGAAAGATCATTTTCGTGTTGTCTCTGATCTCCTTTTCCCAGTTGTCAGTATCATCGATATCGACGTAGGTGTGGGTGATGCCCCACCTTGGCAACAGTTGGGTTGTGATCTGATGCGTAGAACCGAACACAGACCGGCAAATCAGTAAATGATCGCCCTGCTCAAGAAAGGCTGCAATGCTGGCAAACATCGCCGCCATACCTGATGCCGTCGCCACACCGTCCTCAACACCCTCGAGCAATGCCAGTTTCTGGATGAATTCGTCAGTGTTGGGATTGGAATACCTTGTGTAGATGTTGCCCTCCAACTCTCCGGCAAACAGGGCCCTGGCCTGCTCGCTGTCTTCAAAAATAAAGCCCGAAGTAGCAAAAATGGGCACCGAGTGCTCCCGCTGAGATGACCTGCCGGTTTGTACCCTGATGGCGTTGGTTTCAAAATTTTTCCATGAACTCATGAATTTAATGCCTTTTTGTGATTATTGGATTATCTCATAGCTCGATGTCACCTCTGCGGTTTTTTCGAGTATCTTCACTGCCGAGCAATATTTTTCCATCGACAGTTCAACGGCTCTTTTTACCTTGTCTTCCTCCAGATTTCCTTTCAGGCGGAAATGCAGATGTATTTTTGTGAATAGCGCAGGCACTTTGCCCTGCTCGCGTTCTGCCGTCACCTCTACACCGATATCTGCAAGCGGTTGCCTTTGTTTTTTCAAAATGGTGATAATGTCAATGCTGCTGCAACTGCCCGCCGACACCAGCATGAGTTGCATGGGGCGCATCCCTTTATTGCTCCCTCCTATTTGTACTGCCCCGTCAGTCTCGACAATGTTGCCGTCTTCATTGACTGCGCGCAGATGATAAGCGTCATCCAGCCTGTTGATTGTGATTTTCATAAATAATACTGATTAATCATATCGATTCGGAACAAGCAAATATTTATTGATCAGGATTTTCTTTGTAATTCTTTTTTCTTACTAACTTTGCAACTTCATTTTTACAGAAGGTGCCTGAAATGTCATCATTCCAATAAATCCGGAAATTTAACTTTACGTTACGAGGTACATTTCACAGGCTGCAAAGTTAAAATTTAATACTGATTGTAAAGGAACGGCAGGGATAAATTAAATGTTATTTTTGTATAACCCGGAGCAATAATCCAAATCCATTTTAAAACCAGCTATAAATGAAAGAGGTCACAGTCATCGCACTGAGGGATATGATAACCGCCCAAAAAGATATCCAACTCATTGATATCAGGGAAGAATACGAACGCGAGTACGGCATTATTGAAGGGGATATCCATATTCCTATGGGGATGATCCCGCAGCGAATCGCTGATATCGCACGCGACAAGGATGTAATCATCTATTGCCGCAGCGGCCACCGCAGTGCCCGGGTGATCCAATATCTGGAAAGAACCCATGGTTTTAATAATCTGTACAATCTGCAAGACGGTATCCTTGCGTGGGCCGATGAGATCGACGCCACGATCACAAAATACTGAACCTACAAACCTCAAGTACTTCTTCGTTTCACATATTTTACCCCTACTCCACGAGCACACAGGCTTTGAATGCGTCCGTTGAATAACCTTCCCTGCCTTCGCCCGGAACAATAGAGATACCTTTTTGCCGGGGGGCTGTTGCGTAGAAACGTGGGAGACGAATTGACAGATTTCTCGGACTACGTCCTCTGAATGACGAAAAAAAGGATTTATTCCCATAAGAAAATGACCATTTCACAGGCCAACCATGATAAAAAAAGCGCCCTGTGGGCGCCCCTTTACTCTAACTGATACTGAAAAATCGTTTAATTCTCATATCGCCGCCGGACCACGCTCATTGGTCCTGATGCGAATGCACTCTTCAAGCGGGAGGATGAATATCTTACCATCTCCCACGGTACCATCGCCGGGACCATCGTTTGATGAGCGCGCCGCTTCAATGATCGTATTGACCGTAACATCGACAAATTCATCATTGACGGCGATTTCCAGCCGTGTCTTGGGCACCAGATTGGGCACCACTTTCTTGCCTCTGTAAATCTCTTCCGTGATCTGTTGTCCGTGCCCAGATACGCGGCTCACGGTGATCCTCGTAATATCTGCTTCAATCAGCGCCTCTCTTACAGCGTCCAATTGGGTTTCTCTTATTATTGCTGTTATCAGTTTCATGACATTTCATTAATTAGGGTTAAGCATTCCGTATCCGCGCTCACCGTGGTATGAGCTGTCGAGCCCTGCCATCTCGCTCCTCTCAGAAGCACGCAATCCGACGGTTTTGTTTACGACCATAAGAATAATATACGTCAAAAGTCCCGCATACACAATGGCTATCAGCACGGCTGCCACCTGTACACCCAGTTGCTGCCACACGCCCCAACCGTTTTCCGCCAGCGCAGCAGCCTCATCCATCCAACTCTTCCTGATGAAAAACGTCAGCAACAACGCCCCAACTATACCACCAATACCATGTACACCGAACGCGTCGAGACTGTCGTCATAACCAAGCTTATCCTTGAGAATAATGAAATAATAACATATCGCAGCTGCCAGCACACCGAGTACCATGGCGCCGCCCGGTTGCACAACACCCGCCGCCGGCGTCACGGCCACGAGTCCCGCCAAGATACCACTAACAAATCCGAGGGCGGTTGCCTTGCCCTGATGCAGTCCTTCGATCACCATCCATGCCAGCGCCCCTGCCGCAGCCGCCACCTGTGTTGCAGTAAGCGCCTGCGCAGTGCTGAGGCCTGATGTGAGGCTGCTGCCCGCATTGAAGCCGAACCAGCCTACCCATAACAATCCACCACCGACCATCGTCATTACGAGGTTGTTGGGCGACATCTCCGCTTTGGGATATCCGCGGCGTGCACCGAGATACAATGCTGCCACCAGTCCGCTGATACCCGCTGAGATGTGCACTACCGTGCCCCCGGCAAAGTCAATGGCCCCGCTGGCGCCGAGGTTGAAGAGAAAACCGTCCTCAGCCCATACCCAGTGGCACAGCGGGTTGTACACGAGCACACCCCAAATTGCGATAAACATTATATATCCCTTGAATTTGACTCTTTCGGCAAATGCCCCTGCTATGAGCGCCGGGGTGATGATGGCAAATTTGCCCTGAAACATGGAAAAAACATATTCCGGCACGCCATCTTCCATAATCGTGGTGTCAATACCCTTTAACAGCACATAGTCCCAGTTCCAGCCAAACCACCCGCCCAGCACATTGGAACCGAAGCTCATACTGTAGCCCACCAGCACCCATAGCACGCTCATCACTCCCATAGCGGCAAAGCTGTGCATCATGGTACCCAATACATTTTTTGTCCGCACCAAACCTCCGTAAAACATGGCCAGCCCCGGCACCATCAGCAGCACCAGCGCCGTGGATGTGAGCATCCAGGCCGTCGCGCCTGTGTCGATGTGCTCTTCCCCCTGGGCCCACACCGGGCCCGATAGCAGAAAAACCATCAGCCCCGTTGTAAAAATCCATTTCAGTCTTTGTCTCTTCTTCATGAACGATCGATTTAAATGATTTAACACTATTCGAGTTTAAATTAAGCCCCAAAAGTATGGCATTTTCAATAATTATGGAATTTTAAGGGTATTTTTTAACCTAAAAAACATCATTTTTCAATGTTTCATATTTTTGGCTATATTTTTATACCCTTATTTAAGGTTTTTGTAATTTTTCAGTATTTCTCGATGAATGTTTCAAAGGCATGAAAACAGGGGCATATAAACCCAAAATAGGGTGTAAAATTGTTCGCGTGACGAACGCCTATGAAAAAAACATGATTTTCATGGACGTCAGAGACCTTAGGCCGGGAGTGTACCTCGTAACGCTCACCTTTCCAAGCGGTTCTGACAAACCCAAAATTCTCAATAACCTTTCTATT
>WGED01000281.1 GCA_015492915.1 Cyclobacteriaceae bacterium | reverse complement strand
GCCAAGCTCCTGAACCCCGATCAAAAAAAGCACACTTTTCAAATCAGCCGGTTTCTTGCCGATCATTTCTTCAAGTTTAAGAAGAAGTTGATGCCATTTTCTGTCAAATTCCAGGTCTCTTTTGATCATCAGGTGAGGGGTAATTGAATTATTCGGTCTTCTGAAGTAATTTGAGACTACAAATATAACCCGTATGCGGCTAAATCAATTTTAATCGGGTCATGAAATGCAATTAATTAAAGATTTCATAAATCTTTTCTTTCCGGAAGTATGCTGTATCTGCGATAAAGCACTGACTCTCAATGAAAATTTAATTTGTTTCCGTTGCCGCAGCGAATTGCCCAGAACGAATTTTACAAGTCTGTATGACAATGAATTAAAATCCCGTTTACATGGTAAAATCAACATAAATTTTGGTACAGCGATTTTTTACTTTTATAAATCCGGCATTTCTCAAACATTGATGCACAAGTTTAAATATCAGAACCGGCCTGAGATTGGCCGGATGGCCGGCCAGTGGTTGGGGTCGGAAATGCAGGAAAAAGGTTTGGTTGAGAGGATTGACGTGATCATTCCCGTTCCTCTTCACAAAAGGAAAGAGAGGAAAAGAGGCTATAATCAAAGTTTGATTTTTGCCAAAGGAATCAGTGAAGTAACACAGGTACCTGTTATGGACAAAGCGATTAAGAGGATTGAATACGGTGAAAGCCAGACTAAAAAGACGCGGGAACAACGATGGAAAGTAGCACAAAAAGCCTTTTCTGTTTCAAATCCGGAAAACGTCAAAGGCAAAAAAATCCTGTTGGTAGATGATGTGATCACAACCGGAGCCACGCTTGAGGGGTGCGGTCTGCAATTGTTAAACAGCGGTGCAGCCGAACTCAATATTGCCACCATGGCCGTGGCTAAATAAAAAAGGCTTCGCAAAGCGAAGCCTTTTCATATGAATTTTGAATGATTTTTTCGATTAATTATTGGAACCGGCCCTGATCATGGCACATCGGAAACCGATGGTAGCGGTAGCTGAATCCTCATCCATAAACCTCCTTGTACCGGGTGATAACCAGTAAGCCACATCTTTCCATGATCCACCTTTGTAAACCCTCGACTTGTCTGAGATCAGAGAGTTAAAGAATTGATAATCGTATCCTGATGCGGGATCATCAATATTCGGATCGGATGTTGATCTTCCGATCAAATCTTCTTTACTTCTTCGCACAGGGTTCATATCTTCCATATCCTGGAATGACAGCGGACGATAAACATCAAATACCCATTCGTTTACATTCCCCGCCATATTATAAAGGCCGTAATCATTTGGCGGGTACTCGTAAATGTAAGAAGTGATCATTGCACCATCGTTCAGCTTACCCGCAATACCGGCATAGTCGCCGCGACCTCTCTTGAAGTTGGCCAGGAAATATCCCATTTTCTTGCCGTAAGGATTACGAAGTGCGTGGCCGTCCCACGGATAAATCCTGCTATGTGTCTGATTCTCGTCAAGCCATTGTGTTCCGATGAGCGCCTGAGCGGCATATTCCCACTCTGCTTCTGACGGCAGGCGGTAATTGGGAAGCACAACGCCTGATTCAAGTGGAATTCGACCACCGGCACTTTCGGCAGGAATTTCTTCTCCTGACTCTTCAGCAAGTTTCATATTTACAACTGCAGTCCTCCAGTCACAATAATCCACAGCTTGCTTCCAGCTCACACCCACAACAGGGAAATAACGGAAACCTGGATACCTCAGATAATGATCCACATACGGATCGTTGTAAGCCAAGTCTTTTGCCCAAACAGTTGTGTCTGGCAGGGCTGACTCATAAAATTCCGTAGAGGAGTCAAGCTTGACATAATAAAGGTATTCGAGCCAGTGGATGTTGGCAACTTCTGTTTCATCCATGTAAAACGAAGCGACCGTCACAGCCCTCTCCAGGTTGTCATGCGTGTTAAAAATGTCTTCTTCAAAAGAACCAAGTACAGTCCTGCCGCCTTCAATGAAGACAAGATTTGGCCCTTCGGGTTGTCCCCTAAAATCTCTCACCTGAAACCCTTCATCGGAATTATACTCCAGGCCCGTGGCAGTACTTATACTACCCGGATTGGTGGCTGTGGGTTTACTACCGGATTTGCAGGAAGCCAGATAAAATACGCTGGCAAATAGCAAGGGAATTGTGTAAATGAGTTTCACAAACTTTTTCATAACCTGTTTAATTAACTAATAATTGCAAAAAGCAACTTTGAATGACTATCGTAAAAACACAAATTTATTGCAAATAAAAACAATCAGAAACAAAGACTCTTGTTTTTGTCCTAATAGT
>WGED01000280.1 GCA_015492915.1 Cyclobacteriaceae bacterium | reverse complement strand
GTTGAGCCACTTAAACCTTTGGCACAGGCGCCGGTATCTCAAAAACACCTGGCAAAGAGTTCAAAGGTAATGCAAACAACCGCCGGCACAAATGTGCAGGTTGATATGTCTGGTAATGGTTATGGCTGGTTAAATCCCATGACCAGAAAAGTTGATCGCTGGACCGGATCGGATGTTCAAACGGGTGATCCCCGTGATGTTATTTTACTCGGTTATCGTGGTGAGCAATCCGATGCCAATGGCAGCGCCAGAGATATTTGTGCCGCTGAAATTGATGTTAGTAGCGGCCTGTCAGCGGGTATCAGTGGAGCTTATATTTACTCCGGTGATGACGGGAGTGAACTCAATGCCGGAATAAATGGTATTGGAGGACGTTATCCCAGTGTAGCGGCTCTGGAATATCCGTTTGTCTTTTTTAATCAGTATATTTCCGGTGATGTGCAGACCGTCCCTGCCGAATCGCATCCTTACATGATTACCGAATACGGTACCTGGCTGGATAACGGCGGCATCTGGACATCGCCTGATTTCCAAATGGATGTAGGTTGGTTGGATCCGGATTTGAATGACTTAATTGCTTACAAAGTAAACCGTTTATGGAATGGGGCGGCAACCGTGGTTAAAGATGCCGACGGAGTTTATCACTGGTGTGGTGTTTATGAAACCTGGTTTTCCGATCCCGAAAAACAAAATTATAGTAAACAAAACCATAAAAATATTATGACTGCATATTCGGATGTTGCTGATCCTACGGTGTGGACTTATGGATGGGATGTCGGTAATGATCCTGTACTGATTGATCCTAATGTGGTTACGTTACCGCGTTGCGGTATTTCCATGAATTCCAGCGGGTTTGGCGTGATTGCCGGCCCGGGACATTTAGGTTGGCATAATCCTGATTCCGGCTACTATTATGACTCTTTGTATGTTACATATGCTACCACATACGATTATGGTGTCAGCTGGAGTAATTGGGATACGGTCAGTTTTGTTCAGTTGGGAATCCCTGCTTATCATCATGCATCGGATTCTTTGCTGTGGGATGTGACTATTGTGGGAAATGATACTATTTACACACCCTATGAAGGGCCTACATTTTCAGGCACTAATTTCGATATGAGTGTTTTGGTAGATGAGAATAATACGATTTATATCGGATTTAACAGTTTATGGGGAAAACCAGCCTCAAATGGCTGGTATCCGTCTCCTTATTATTCGGGAATCTGGCTTGCCAAAAAGACTGAAACCGGAACATGGCAGGGATCTCATGTTGCCTACAACAACGGTGTTTATGAAGGTGATGAACAAATATCCGGTATGTCTTCCTACTTTTTTGACACTGAGTTGCAGGTAAGCCGTGATGATCAGGGCAACCTTTACATGGCCTGGTTAGATCGCCGCAGAACGCAGGTAGAAGTTTCGCGTTTTAATCGCTACAGCGATCCCGAAACTTATGGATCCGATGCAACTTACAAAACGGATATTTTTGCTTCACATTCAATCGATGGCGGTTCAAGCTGGTCGGATCAAATCAACTGTACCGATAGCCCCAGTATTGATGAATATGAATTGAGCATGTCACCCCATTCGGCCAATCAAACAGCACGCGGTGATTACGGCAAAATCTGGTATTCGTATTGTATTCCCGATACTTTGAATGGTGATCCTGCTACGGATGCTTACATTGAACTGGCCAATGAGGTATGGGTCGGTGAAGCCAATAATTTTAATCCTCCCGCAGCTCTGGAACAGGGGGCGGAGATTGTTCGTGCTTATGCGCTTGAACAAAATTATCCCAATCCTTTCAATCCGACCACAACCATCGAATTTATTCCTTTGCGCAATGAACGGGCAACCTTAGCCGTTTTTAATACGGCCGGTCAAAAAGTGGCCACGTTGTTCAATGGCCAGGTTGTTAAGGGACAAAAATATCAGATCATTTTTGATGGTAAAAATTTTGCTTCAGGCATTTATTTTTATAAATTGCAAACTGAGCGAGGCGTTGAAATTAAAAAGATGGTGTTGATGAAATAGTTATTACTTAGTAAGAGCAGGGGCTTCGGCTTCCTGCTCTTTTTCCTTTCTTCATTTTTACACTAAATTTATGAAATTAAGCAAAGGTATGGTAGTTATATGGAACGCCTGATTATTATTATTACCGCTCTCCTTTTTACAATTTCAACAATCATAGCTGGTACAACAGGTAAAATAGCCGGAAGGGTGTTTGACGCCCGGACCAAAGAACCTCTGGCCGGAGCCAATGTTTACCTGGATGGAACAAACATTGGCGCTTCCACAGATACGGACGGCGAATTTTATATGATCAATGTTCCTGTGGGAACCTACACAATTGTCGCTGTTTATGTGGGCTACAAAAAAATTGAACATAAAGGGGTAAGAGTTATTCTCGATCAAACAACAGTGGTCAATTTTCCCATGACCGAAGAAATTGTGGAAGGCGAAACCATTGTTGTTACAGCCACACCATTCAAGGTTCAAAAGGATGAGACAACCAAAAAAATTACAATTCAGGCCGATGAAATTCAATCGATGCCTGTACAGGATTTTTCAGACCTGGTCGTGGCCCAGGCTGGTGTCATCCAAATAGAAAGTAGTGTTCAGGGCATTGCCGGTTTTGAGGACAGGGGAATCGAGGAAATACACGTCCGCGGCGGACGTTCCGGTGAAATTGGCTACACCATTGACGGTACTTACATTGTGAATCCATTCTATGGTTCCAAATATTCCTGGACCGAATTGAATGATTTTGCCGTGGAACAGGTCGATATGAAAACCGGCGTGTTTGACGCCGAATATGGTGGCGCGCTTTCCAGTATGATCAATATCATCACCCGTGACGGCGGTGAAAAATATGAAGGAAACCTGCGCTTTTATACCTCCAATCCGGCAAACCTGATGAATTTGCAC